>CAYPDN010000051.1:0-15245 GCA_964409445.1 uncultured Granulosicoccaceae bacterium | reverse complement strand
GTCAAGTTATTTTTATGGCGACGATCACCACATCCGATGAGCTGCGACTGTTTAATCGCAGCAGAATACTGTCATGTCTGCGCTCAGGAGGCAGACAGTCGCGCAAGTTTCTGTGCGAAAGTACCGGGCTAAGTGCGTCTACGGTGTCGCAGGTGACGGCTGATTTGATTGATGACGGTGTGATCGAACTGTTCACGCCGAAAGAAGTGATTGTCGCTAAGGGGGCTAAGGCAGCGGCGGCCAATACTCGTCGCGGGCGGCCGCAGGTGTTGCTGCAACTCAATTCGCACGCCGCTACCACGGCTGTCGTGACCTGGTTGCTGAACGAGCTTGAGGTAACGCTGTACGACTATGCGGGCCAGCGTATTCATCGGGTGTCCAAGTCGCTTAAAACGGGTGCGATGTCCTTAAGCACACTAAAAAAGCACCTGTTCGGCGTGCTCGATACAGTCCTTGATGACGGAGAATATGAAAATTCCCTGCAGCATATTGCGATGGTCTGCCAGGGCACGGTAACTCGCGATAACAGTGGCTTGCTATGGTCGCCGATTACCAAGCTTACAAATATAGACTTTGGTGGCATTTTGCAGCAACGCTACGGCGTTTCGGTAAGCGTATCCAATAACTGCAACATGATAGCGCGGGCAATTTTTGAGGAACGTCAGGCATCTTCGCAACACGCCAACGAGAATTTTGCGGTTGTACTGTCTTCGTTTGGTATTGGTCTCAGTTATTTTCATCAGGGCGATATTCTTACCGGTTCGCATTCTTCCGGAACCGAATTTGGACATATGTTGTTCAAAGCCGGTGGTGCGCTTTGCCGCTGTGGCAGAGCAGGTTGTATAGAGGCCTACGCATCAGACTATGCGATCTGGCGCAGAGCAAATGGCAAGTCTGCAGGCGATGAACCGTCCGATCTTATACCGCAGGATGATCTCATGAACTTAATTGAGGCAGCCAAACAAAAACCCGGACCGGCGCGTGACGCTTTTGAAGAGGCAGGTGCTGCCATCGGGCAGGGTCTTGCTAACCTTTTTGCATTGTTCGACCCTTTCCCTGCCATATTGGTGGGTATAACACCGGACGCGTTTAGTTTGATGGAAAAATCACTGCATGCTGATTTGCAGCACTATGGCCTAAGTGCAGGTGACGGTACCGTTTCGGTTTATGATCGAGTCACGGAAAGAAAATTGATTCGTAACGGTGCGTTGCTTCAGTCTTTGTCATACATCGATGAAAAAATATTCGGCTTTGGTGTCAGCGCCCAGATGGATGAGTCTGTTGTATGAGCAGTTCTACTTTTAACTATATCGGCAACCCGCTACGACTTGTTTTGCCCCGTTTAATTTTGATTGCGGGAATGATTGTCAGCGTTGTGTGCTCACTGACTGTTGCAGCGAATACAGACACAACTGAGAATACTGCTCCTTTGCAACGGATTGAAGGGGAACGGAATGATGTGGAGTGGAGTGATGCTGCCGTAAGCCATCACGTTGATGCAGATAACTACAAAGGCAAACTCGAATACAAGCAACTTAATGAACTGGTACAGGCCGGCAAAGCACTTTTCAGTGCTCGCTTTACGGTAGCCGACGGTGTTGGCAGGCCAATGGCTACCCAGGCCATTATTCCCACCAAAAGAAAACGTCCGCCGCGCAATGAATTTGCCCGTACAGCGGGCCTTGATGCGAATGCTTGTGTAAGTTGCCACAACCAACCGGTTGCAGGTGGTGCGGGGGATTTCTCAGTTAATGTATTTGTCTCCGAAGGATTCCAGTTGTCAGACTTTGACAGCACGGATCCGCAGTTTTCAAATGAACGCAATACCAACCATTTGTTTGGTGCCGGGTTAGTTGAGTTGCTTGCACGAGAGATGACCGATGATCTGCACAGCATCCGTCGAACTGCACTTGCTGATGCCCGAGCGCAGGGGTCAGAGATCAGGACATCGCTTGTGACTAAGGGTATATCCTTCGGGCACGTTATCGCATTTCCGGATGGGCGCATTGATACCGGTGGTTTTGAAGGTGTAGACGATGATCTGATTGTTAAGCCTTTCAGTCAAAAAGGTGTGATGACATCACTGCGGCAATTTACCGTAAACGCGTTAAATCATCACCATGGTATGCAGGCGAGCGAAAGGTTTGGGGAGCGCTGGACTGGCACTGATGACTTTGACGAGGACGGTAAAACAGACGAAATGACAACAGGCGATATCAGTGCGCTGGTGGCTTATCAGGCAAGCTTGCCAATGCCATCGCAAAAGGTGGTCTCTGATAACTGGGCGCAGGCATCGGTTCACGGCAGTGAGCTATTTGATCAGCTGGGCTGCAATCAGTGCCATGTCAGAGCGCTGCCGCTTAACTCATTGTCTTTTAATGACCCCGGTCCCTACGATGCAGCCGGTACTCTCAGAAGTGGGGAGTCCACGGATGCAGAATATGATCTGTCGCAGTTTGCATGGGCATCATCTCTCAAGCGCAACGATAGTGGGCAATGGATGGTGCCGTTGTTCGGTGATCTAAAGCGCCATGTCATTGCAGACAATCAAGTGGCAAGATTAGGCAATGAGTTGTTGTCGCAAAGATTTGTTGAACGCAATGAGTTCATGACAGCAGAACTTTGGGGGATCGGTTCAACCGCGCCTTACGGTCATCGCGGTGATATTTCAACACTGGCTGAAATGATTGAAGCACATGGCGGTGAGGCTCGCGAGTCGAGGGATCTTTATATCAAGCTCAGTGAATCTGAGCGCAGTGCTATAAACGCTTTTCTGAAAATGATGATCATCGAGTCGCCGGTGCAATGATTGGCAGAGCAATACTATTGTTTTTTGCCAGTAGCCTGACTGCATCTATCGCGTCGGATTCGTCTGGCGGTGATATTCCAGTCTATGTAGAACAAGCCGAATCTGGCGGTATCAGTCATGTATATGATGGCCCGTGGGAAAACTTCGTCGGTGGCGGTGTTGCAACCTTCGACTGTAACGGAGATCGCTTTCCCGAGGTTTTTATCGCAGGTGGTGTAAATGAAAGTGCACTGTATGTTAACCATAGTCAAGCCGCTGGTGATTTGCAGTTTCAACGCGATGAATCTGAAGTAACTCGTGTTAAGCAAGTTAATGGTGCTTATCCGGTCAACCTGAATAATGATCAATGGACCGATCTGGTTTTGTTGCGCCTGGGGCAGAACCTGATCCTTAAAGGTCTGGGTGATTGTCAGTTTGCCAGCGCTAATGCAAGCTTCGGGTTTGATGGAGGTGCCGACTGGTCTACTGCGTTTGCGGTTTCATACTTTGGCGATGATCAATACCCGACATTTGCAATCGGCAATTATGTCGATCGAACTGCACCCGGATCACCATGGGGTACATGTTCAGACAATTTACTGTACCGGCCACAGGTTAACTCACAAGGTGAAGTTACCTATAGCGACGCACAATTATTGAGCCCGGGGCATTGTGCTTTATCGATGTTGTTTACCGACTGGAATCGTTCGGGTGTTGATTCTCTGCGCATCACTAACGACCGTCAATACCATCGCGGTGGTGAGGAGCAACTATGGAAAATCGACTCACAGTACCCACGCCTGTATAGCCGTGCAGATGGTTGGCAGAGTCTTGTGATCTGGGGCATGGGAATTGCCGAGGCTGATCTCAACGCAGATGGTTTTCCCGAGTACGCATTAACATCAATGGGTGATACCAAGCTACAGTCTGTTGATGTACAACAGGCTGTAGAGGAGAGCAGGCCGGTTTATGAAGACGTTGGCTTTGCGCGAGGTGCAACTGCACATCGCCCCTACACAGGTGATGATTTAAAACCATCGACCGGATGGCACGCCGAGTTTGCAGATGTCAACAACGATACCTTGCTTGATCTCTTTATCGCCAAGGGTAACGTTGAAAAAATGAAAGATTTTGCAGCGTATGATCCGGACAATCTTTTGCTCGGCACCCATGATGGTGGTTTTAAAGAGCACGGTGATCAGGCAGGTATTGCACTTGACCGTCGCGGACGAGGCGCTGCCATCGCAGATTTTAATGTCGATGGACTGCCAGACTTGTTGGTAGTGAATCGAAGCGCACCGGTTAGCTTATTCAGGCATACGGGTTTTAAGAGTGAGTCCGGAACCCGGCAGGGCGGCAACTGGCTTGCGATCGAGTTAAACCAGAGCGGTGGTAATCGCCACGCTGTCGGTGCGCGGCTGTCGATAAAAACGGGTAACGTGGTACAAACCAGACGGGTAAGTATTGGTGGCGGTCATGCATCAGGCCAAACCGGGTTTATTCATGTGGGTCTGGGTGTTGCAGAGAGAGCAACGGTGCGGGTGCAATGGCCTGATGGTGAATGGAGTGCGGCTTTCAGAGTTTTTGCTAATCAGTTTGCGGTGATTTCCCGAGGCGATGAAAAGGTAGGGTACTGGTATCCGCCGGAAGAAGTTTCTCAGCAAGCTGAGCCGGTAAATTCTAATTGATGTAAGGCAAACACACGACAGTAGTTGTCACTGTAAGGCTTCCGGTATGAACACTGCCATTCGCTTCCTGAAACATGCTCTGTCATGGTGTTACAGTAAAATGAGTCTGGTCTAATACAAGAGCGTGATTCATGTCGGCAGTTCAAAAAAACCTTATCGCCGGTAGCTGGCAAGCCGGTGGCGGTGAAATAGAGAATCGCAATCCATCGGACCTGTCTGATCTGGTCGGTCTTTACGCTCAGGCCAGCTGCGATCAGTTGCAGGCGACACTGACTCAGGCGAAAGTCGCACAAAAAGAGTGGGCAGCTTACGGGCTGGAGCGTCGACAATCTGTGTTGATGGCCATTGGCAATGAAATGATGGCGAACGCCGAGGTGCTAGGATCATTGCTCAGTCGTGAAGAAGGTAAACCACTTGCGGAAGGTAAGGGTGAGGTTTATCGCGCTGGTCAGTTTTTTACCTATTATGCTGCCGAGTGTTTGCGACAGATTGGTGAGAACGCAGACAGTGTTCGCGATGGTGTGGAGATTGATGTGCGTCGTGAGCCAGTCGGTACTGTTGCAGTTATTTCTCCATGGAATTTTCCAACCGCCACAGCCTCGTGGAAAATTGCACCGGCGCTTTGTTATGGAAATGCCGTTGTCTGGAAACCCGCTAATATAACACCGGCTTCAGCAGTTGCTTTAACGGAAATTATTGAAAAACAGGATATTCCCAAAGGCTTGTTTTCTCTTGTTATGGGTGCCGGCAGCAGCATCGGTAATGAGTTAGTCGAGAGTACACTGATTGATGCAATTTCTTTCACAGGCTCAGTGCCGGTAGGCAAGGGGATAGCGGCGTCAGCTATTCAGAATCTTACTCGTGTGCAGATGGAGATGGGTTCCAAGAATGCGCTGGCCGTAATGGATGACGGAGATCTTGATCTTGCTGTAACTGTTGCACTGGGTGGTGCGTTTGGTGGCACCGGTCAGAAGTGTACTGCCTCATCCAGACTGGTGGTACATCATAAAGTACATGATGCGTTTGTTGAAAAACTGGTGGCTGGTGCTCAGGCAATGAAGGTAGGTCATGCGCTGGAGGAAGGTACGCAAATCGGACCCGTTGTTAGCGACACTCAGTTGCAGGAAAATCTGGCTTATACCGAGCTCGGTAAATCGGAAGGAGCGGAGCTTGCCTGCGGCGGTGTCGAGGTTGAGATGCCGCACAAGGGCTACTACATGTCACCAGGTGTTTTTATCCATACCAGTAACGACATGAAGATTAATCGGGAAGAGATGTTTGCACCATTGACATCAGTGATTAAAGTTGGTGGGTATGAAGAGGCACTTGCAGTTGTTAACGATACTACTTTTGGATTGACCTCCGGTATCGTGACTCGAGACATCGCGCGCGCTACACATTTCAGGCGTAATGCACGTACCGGTGTAGTGACTGTTAATCTGCCGACTGCCGGCACAGATTATCATGTGCCGTTCGGTGGTCGCGGCGACAGTTCCTACGGTCCGCGAGAGCAGGGTAAGGCAGCAGCAGAGTTCTACACAATTGTGAAAACTGCCTATATTAGTGCTGGAACACCGCTGGACTAGTGGCTCATCGGTGGCCCAATAGCGACACCGCTGGTGATCAATCAAATTTATTCGGAAGGTTGTATCTCTGTTGCGCTTTGCGAAAGTTCAACTGTCACCGGATAATGGTCAGTTGGCCACACGTCATCGTAGCTCTTACGCAGCAGGGTGGTTTTGCCCTGTTGTGTAAAGTGCTTGCTATAAAAGACATGGTCAATGGCGGGTATCAGGTTTAATCCACGATTAAAATGAAATGTTGCACCCGCAGGTTTTGCCAGTATTAGTGGCGTTTTTTTAAGCTTTCGTACAGTGGGTGCAAAGCCGGGTGCATTGATATCGCCTACCAGAAGTACTGCACTGCCGTCTTCCAGTACGGGTTTTATTCGTTGTCGCACAAGCTTTGCAGACTTACTTCGATTGCTCATGCTCTTGTATTCAAAGTGTACATTGTAGATATAAAACTCCTGACCGGTTTTTTTATCAACCAGCTCGGCCCATGAGCAGAACGCCGGCCAGCTGCCATTAAACGTTCTTGAGTAAATAACGTCCGGTGTTTCTGAGAAAAAGAAAAATCCCTGTGATTTCAGGCTAAAGCGTTCGTGTCGGTAGATGATTGGTTGTGTATTGGGGTAGATTGCTGCATCGCCATAGGCACCTGCTCTGTATTCTGGAAAGTGTTCCAGCACCCAGTCCAGTTGCTCGTTCTTTTGGTTGTAGCTACCACCGGCAAAAGTTTCCATCTCCTGAAAAGCGATAATATCCGCATCGAGATCAGCGATGGCTTCTTTAACGGCTTCGCGTCGATTGCCCCAGGCAAGCTTTTTCTGCCGCGGCGAGGTGTAGTGAATATTAAAGGTGGTGACACGGATGTTATTGGTTTCAGTGGCAGTCGCTGCTGTATTATTAGTTTGGCTCGAAACGGGAGACCATAGAATTAACCATAGACATAACAAACCAGGGCACAATGCACTGGCGACTGATTTTATGGAGCTACGCATATTCTTCCGAATCTGGAATTGTGAAACCCGATAATAAAGGGGCTTTTGTGGGGTATATTAAAAACATGATTTTTTGTGCGAAGAAAAGCTCGTGACTGACCCGACGCCCTCTATAGTAACTGTTAGTGGTGCTGGATTAAATATCGAATCACTGCATGCAGTGGCTTACGGTTGCAAAGTCCGTATAGAGCCTGATGCACTGTCGCGAATGTCAGATTCCAACGCGCTAATTGTAGATGCTGCTCGCACCGGTAAGCCTGTCTATGGTGTGACAACTGGTCTCGGTCCCCAGGTAACCACCGTACTCAGTGAGGAGATGATCAACCAGTTTGCACTAAAGACAGTGCGTGGCAGAGCGCATGCGCTTGGTGCTCCACTGGCAAAACCACTTGTGCGTGCATCTATGACGGTCAGGCTTAATTCGTTATTAATCGGTGCGTCGGGTGCCAGTCCTGCGGTCGCAAACCATTTGCTTGCCTGTCTGAACGCTGACCTTGTGCCCTATGTTGGCGAGACTGCATCAGTCGGTGCTGCAGACTTGCTATGGGGTGGCAGCATGGGTTTGGCATTGATTGGTGAGGGGCGATTTCTCGATTGTGACAAACCTTCTGCAGATGCGCTGGCAGATGCTGGTATTGCAGCGCTTAAGCTCGGCCCGCGAGATGGTTTGGCGCTTGCCAGTCACTCAAGTTTCAGTGCGGCAATTGCTGCTATTGGTCACCATCGCTGTACAACGCTTTGGAACAATACGCAGTTAGCCACGGCATTAACTCTTGAAGGGTTTCGCGGCAATCTTTCGCCACTCAATCCGGATGTGCTGGCGACAAATGTTCAGCCCGGTCAGTCGGAGTCTGCAGATGACATCAGAAAGCTGCTTAAAGGATCTGCTTTGTTTGAGGAGGGTGCTGCACGTCGATTGCAGGATCCCTTAAGTATGCGCAATGCAGTACAGGTAAATGGAGCCGTATTCGCAAGCCTTGAAGCACTTGCTGAAGCACTAACCGCAGAGATTAATGGCGCCAGTGATAATCCGATTGTATTGACCGAAAGGCAGGTGGTACTTTCCGGAGGTGGTTACCTTAATCCCTACCTTGGTTCGTTGCTGGTAGCGCTCAACCACTCGCTGGTACAAATGGCAGCACTGTCGGTATCGCGCACTGCCCGCATGATGAGCAGCCGATTTACAGATTTGTCGATAGGTTTGCATCAGGGTGAAACTGGTTCTGTCGGTTTAGGTGCAATTACCAAGGTTACCGAATCTCTTTTTGGTGAAATTGTGCAATTAGCGGCACCACCGCCAATCTATCCCCCGACGCAGGCAGATTGCGTTGAAGATTGCATCACCAATACGTCGATCTCAGCCAAGTCACTACTCTCGATAGTCGACAAGCTCAATTTAATTATCGCAGTTGAAATGATTGCCGCCGTACATGCTATTTACCTTGCAAAAGTACAAAGTGATGCTGCACCCGGTTTGCGGAAGGTGATAGAGCAGATCAGGGAAATATCACCAGCGCTGTCGGAAGATCGTTCGTTAACGATGGAAATTGAGTTGCTGGCAACCGTGTTATCTGGAGATGATTTTTCCTTTGTGAGAACAATCGTTTAAGTTTCCTTTGTGGAGTGCAAAAGAATTTGGTAACTTTTGCCTGCCAGGTAATATTCTCTGGTTTAGTTGTTGCATCCGGCAGTAGTTAAAAAGGCGGAACAGAAAGAGCTCGGAAAATCATTTGTTCTGCGTCGGGCACGGCTTTAGTAAAGTAGATTTGCATTTCAGGATTTGAAGATGAAAACAACTGGAAGAACAGGAGCAGCTTCTGCTATTGCGTGCTCAAGGTATTCTACAATGGAGTGTACAATCACTCGAAGCTTGTTACCTTAGCTCGGCGCAGTACAGGCGCAACATGCCTGCTATTGCGGCTTAACTTAGGTGTCCACTCTACTCGGGCGCTCCACGCTATAAATAAAAAAAAGAGCTGCGGTGGAACCTGGATCAAAAACAATACAGCTTTTAGAGTCAAAGAAACACATCGACAGTTCCTACCGCAGACTCAGACTGTAAATTACAGAAAGCCGCCGTTTGTTTCGTCACCATTATAGGTGAAAGGATGAGAAATGAGAGTTTGATCACAAACAGTATGCGATTGTTCTGGTCACACGGATTGGCTGACATTGAAAAAAATATTGTCTGGTTATAACTACGATGGTCGCTGTTGTTAAGTACTACATTTTTCCGAAAGGGCGGCTATCACTCATTAATAGATTCAGCTTTGCCTGTGCTTTAGCCGGATCTTTCAGATCCCTGGCTTCGATCATTTCACATTCATCTCTAACCATTTCATTTATAAGTGAAGGGTACTGGCGACAGTCTTCTGGTCTGTGCAGGTAGATACGACATGTGTATTTATCCGGAGCTTGTTGGTTTATTTTTGGTGCAAGCTCCAGGAACGGGCATTTTGTAAGTCTGTTGCTGGTATCTGGGTCAAACCATATTTCATTGTCTCTTACGTAGATGAATATCTCGGGATTAAATTGTTCCCATTGATCGATTTCTTCCTGTGTGGCTACAAGATCCCCACCGCCATATTTAATACAGCATTTGCCGCACTGGTTGCAGTCTTTCATCAATAGCTAACCGGGTTGTATTGGGTTGTATTACTGCTGACGTTTACTTTCGTTGATACGCAGATCCGGAGCTTTTCTAGTTTGAATTAAAGCTTTGCTAATGTCTGGTAGTTTGCTGCCAAACAACAATTGATAGGCATCTCTTGCGACGGTATCCATGCTATCGATGTGTTTGGCCAGGTATTTATAAGATCGGGCAACGTCACTGAGTGACAAGGCAGGATCGGGCGGGGTAGTGCTTAGTGTACCCTGATGCATTTCGTGCAAAATTGGCAGCAGTATGCGTATGCTGTAGTAGTGAGGCTGGTCTTGTAGTAAGGGGTCCAGGGTAATGGCTGCTAATTCGTTTAGTAGTACACCTTTGAGTTCGTCAGCGTAGGAAATATGTGTAAAAAACGCTGATAATTCCCAAAGCACATGATTGCTAAACTGAGGTGTCATTGGAAAATTGGTGGCAACTTTGTTTAGAGTATCTTCAAACCACGGTGGCTCTTGTAAATCATTAAACTGATCAATGAGATGCTGCACTTCATGGAATGCTGTTATGTCGGCCACTCTGCGTTGCAGTTTTGCGGTGGCTGCCGGCAGCAGGCTTGATTCAGCCCGGTTCAGGCGGTGCCAGACTTTTTCGAATTTCCATTTCCATGATTGCTTTAGCTCAGTGGCGTATTGATCGACTACGCGTGTTTGCAGTCGTCGTGCTATTGATTCCAGTCCGTAGACGTCGGCCATGCCTTCGGGCATAAGTTTGGTTTGCAGCTGGCCATCGTTCACGGCAATTGTGGAATCTGCGCTTGTAGCATCGATGTTACTCAGCAGAATTTGTGCACTGTCGTCGCCGAGGTGTACTTTGCCGAGCACATTTTCATTGACCTGTATATGGTCCAGCCGTCGGGTAAAGAATGCCAGGTGATCTTGCTGCTCTGCGTTGTAGTAACGGAATTCATCTACGTGGAAAGTAAGCAGTGCATAGACAACGCACAAATCCCCGGAGCCCTGGGCACCGCCGAATAGTCTGCCCAGAAATGCGGTAAGTGGCAGATGTGCGCAATCTGCTGTCTCAACCATTGGGCTGATGTAGTACGGAATGCGGTTGATAAATAGTTCATCATTAACAACCTTAACAAGTTTGTACAGATCTTGTGGGGCCAGGTCTTTTTGTTGTATGCCTTCCAGTAGTGCGTCTAGTTTTTCAGGAACATTCGGGACTTCACTGAAGTGCTGCAGAATTTTCTGTTTTAACTCTTCTGCCTGTGCTTCTTGCTCCGTTGCGTTTTGATCTATTGCCTTTTGTTTTTCGGGATCATCCTGGTCTGTTGCTGAGGCATAGGTCGCCTTTATACGGTAGATGGCATCGGAGTAGGCGGGAATGTCCGCTCTGAATACTGCACGATCAAGTGCTGACTGATAGCTGAGCCAGGCACCCCAGGCAGCGGCGGCAAGCAATAGTACTAAGAGCGGAGCAGCAACCAACGGATTTAACAGTATGGACCAGATGCCGCGGTTTTTATCGAGCTTGTTGCTTACACTATTTTGAAGCTCATCGGTACTGACGTCGTAACGCAGCTCTTGTTTGTTCTCAATCAGAACAGACTTCTTTGCACTGAGGTATCGCAGACGTAAAAATGACCTGATGCCTGGTATCCATCGCCGATAAGGCTTTGCAGTCTCGTGAATGTCGGCAGTGTTGTATGTTGCCTGGGGGTGCTGTGCCTGTTGCTGCAGTTGTTTTCGCAGTAACTGATCGCGTATAGCCATGCTTCTAGCCCGTATTATTCATGATGATTCTGGTGTCGAATAGACATTCTGTTATTTTTTGGAAACAAGATAAGTTACTACTAAAAGCTGTAAAGATAGGAAAATTCTCAATTTCACTAGTCGCCTTATGGATAATGCGGGCTAACTTCCGGCCAGCTGGGCAAGCAGAGTGTTAAGCCTTTGCAGCGAGTCTGTAGGGCGATCAGGAGACAATATAATTCTCAATTCCTTTATTTGATCATCTACAGTTTGGCTGCGCTCTGATTTTGTTGCTTCCTGCCATCGGTCAAAGGCATCCCACGACCAAACGGTAGTGAACTCAGTTAGAGTTTTGTAGCGGGCGGCTATGACTTCCAGGTGGTTTCTGGCAGAGCCTTTTTTATTGTCTACCAGGTCTTGCATAACTAACAAACCACGTGCAACAAGCCGGTCTCCATCTTCAAGCATCGGGTTGCTTTTGAGATCTTCGTGCAGGCGGTATAGCGGTTCGGTCTCGCCAAGCGTGAGGTAGCCTTCCATCAGATTCATCTGCAATATAAGCATTACTTCAAGATGATCTTCAATTTGGTGATCTTCAATAGTTGGAGCAAGATCACGTGCCGCTGTCATGCCTTTTTCTTCGATGCGTATAGATTCTCTGGTATCGCCGGTGAGTTCGTAGTGCATCAGTGCGAGAGTGATAAAATTGTTTAACGTATTGACGTCCGGATCTGTTTGCAGGTGGTAGTCAAGCAGGTTCTCGCTGCATTGAACATAGTTGTTGAGCTTTTGCTGGTCGTTATTCTGCCACGATATTTTTGCCAGTCCATAGAGTGAGTTCATCGCTTCATGTGGGTCAGGGTCGGATACAGAAGAGCAGTATGCGCGGGTGAAGTGAACTTCTGCATTGCTGGTGTCTTCAGCTGACATGAAGCAACGTGCGACAGATATTTCTAGCAGTGACTTGGTGATTGCCTCTGATTTTCTCCAGCCGAATAGATTGTCGTACTCACCAATCAGGTTTACAGTGCCTTCGCAGTTGCCGTTCTCTACCAGCATTGTATTTGCGTTGCGCACCAGATGACTCAGTTCTACGCGGCCCTCACCGGGTGCGCTCGGGATGTCTTCGGCGAGGCAGGGTATTGGTGCGACAGGGCACTGGAATGGTACAAAGCCCGGGCCACCGTCTGCTACTTCTTCATCAAGCTTTTGCAGGTCCGGGCTGAGTTTAATGCTATCCAGCCAGGCTCTGAGCTCTTCCATATTCTTTGGCGGCGGAAGGTCGCTTTCTGCCTCGCCGTTGTTAAGCCACTGTTGAACTTGTGCAACCTGCTTAAGCATTTTTTGTTGCTCAATCCATGTTGCAAGGCTTTGCGGCGCTTGCTCGTTACTGGCTGGTGTTACTACCAGCCAGGCGATTAAACCGATTGAAAGTAGCGCGACACATATAGCGGCTTTTACAATCAGTTTGAGACGTATTTTGTCTTGCAGATCACCGATCTCTGCAATCTTTTTTTCATGTCTTTGTAGTGACTGATCTCTTAAATCTGAGGTGATGTTGCGATACGCATTGTGTTCCTGCATATTGCGTTCGTCAGCGCTTCGGAATCGGTCGCGAAGTTGTTGCAGCCGACTTTTAGGCTGTAGGGGCTCATTGTGCATAGTTGTTAACCCCGAGTGCCGTAGTGCGAAGGGCTATATCGGCACGCTGAAATATTGCTCCAGCTGCAGAGATAAGCCGGGTTGTTCTCTGTGACAGGTATCCAGCCTACAGCGGTACCTCGATCCAAAAACCATTGTTTAATTTTATCGAACTCCTGAAAGCTTGTGCCATCCCCCTGATCTTCAACAAACACAAAAGCAAAGTCTGTTTGGCTGTCGAGACTGGCTGCAGCCTGACCGATCAAAGTTTCTGTATCTTCCAGATCTTCAAAGGTG
The DNA here is from genome assembly GCA_964409445.1 of uncultured Granulosicoccaceae bacterium. Taxonomy (GTDB): domain Bacteria; phylum Pseudomonadota; class Gammaproteobacteria; order Granulosicoccales; family Granulosicoccaceae. The sequence goes on along the minus strand of CAYPDN010000051.1, from coordinate 1,906 downwards.
GGCCAGCTGTCGGTATCGACAGGTGTCATGGTGAGGGTCAGGTAGTCGTGTCGCTGGCCCATGAAATCAGCGCTTATCTGGAACTCCTGCTGTTGATCACTGGCGGACTCACTTGCAGCAAGCAATCCGTTGGCAAAAGCGGCATTCACATCAATGCTCTGCACACGATCGCTGTGAATATAGAAAAACTTAGGCAATAGTCCGCTTTGATGTTCTATCGGTAACGGAGGTTCAAAATGCGGATTGTTGGATTGAAGCGCAGTCATCAGCAGCAGCAGAATCAGTACGCCAACGGCGTTTGAGACCATGTCAGTTAAGGAATCCAGATTCATAGTGTGTCTGTATCTTCTGCATTTGATCGGGCGACATCAAGGCCTGATCTGATGTGTCTAAAAGTGGGGACATCGAGTAGTCTGGATATATAGTGGTAGGCATCACTGCCACCGCTGTGCACACTCAGCAATACGAATTCTTCGTATTCGATGCCATGCTCTTTTGCGAGCAGATTTAAGGTAGATACTTCATTCAAAGCTACCTGCAGGGCAAGTTCATTGAACGCCGGTAAAAACATAAGCGTTTGACCGTCTGACTCTATGTCTAAGTTACGACCAGCCTGTATTGCTCTAAGGCCTGCAAGCTCTTCGAGGTTTAGTTTTTCGTACACCTCCTGTAATTCCACGTCTGGCGGGTGCAGCACTATGCGGTCTTGCATGGCTTCTATTCGATAGGCCGTCTGGAAGATCTGAGGTTGTTGTGCTTCTTCTTCAGAAGCGCCGATGTCTCCTACAACAAGCAGGTTCTGCAGGAAAGCCAGAACGCCTATAACGCACAGAAATAAACTGATGAACGGGAATAGTTCCAGTGTTGGTTTACGGCTTGAGCCGACGGCTAGCATGGGGCTAATCTCTGTAACTTGGTTCTTGTTGGTAGCGATCGAATGCGTCTTCTCTCAAATCTCTCAGGGATTCACCAATTGCCTGTGCGTGGGTGTATTCGTCATCAACTAATTCCTGTACCGGGTTGTAGTGGGAATCGATAAACTTCTTCCAGTGTTCTTCCAGTCGGAGCAGGTAGTCGCGTTCATCGCGTTCTGTCAGAACTAAAAAACCGGTAGCAGGCAGGCTGAGTACCAGTGCCAGAAGTGTGGTGTCGAAGGCGGTTGACAGCCCTTTGGTGACCAGTGGAATATTCTGTTGCAGCATTGTTGAAACACTGGCACCGGACTGACTCGCACCCATGGTGTCTGAGAAAAATGAAATACTAAGACCGATACCCCATACCGTACCGATGAAACCGACGATTGGCAGTGCCCAGACAAAAAACCGTGGCAGAGAATAGGAATTTTGCAGGTGTTCGTTTTCCAGCTCGGCGTGCTTGAGTGCAGTGTTGCTGTCATCGTTGCTCTGCACATTGTTCCAGCGGTTGGCCATGAGGTTATCGCTTAACGCTGTGTGATTGTCAGTTAACTCTTCAATACGTGAGTGCTGGTCAATGAGGCGAGGCGCGATGTCTCGCATAAACCAACTGGAATTCTTTTTTTCTTTTGCCAGTTTTCGGCGTTTGCTCACCAGCAGAAATATGGCAGTTAAAAATATGCCGAGGATGACGGGTGAGATAAAATTCCCCCAGACAATCCGCGAGTACATGTCGGGGCTGCCGTCCGGGAAAATCAGTAGCTGAACAACGTAAAGCACAAAGACAACAACCGCTGCAAAGAGGATTGCGGGCAGAAGTGACGCTTTGATTGGGTAATTCATTGACGAGTGTTCCTTAACCGTTGCGTTGTTTTGGACTGTACTGTTGCACTGTCGTAGGGGTTAAATAAAGTGCCTGTCCGAAAATCTGACACTCCAGGGGATTATGCCGTAAAAGTGACGGGTTTTGCGGCAAACAAGTGTGGGGATTA
>CAYPDN010000050.1:0-15279 GCA_964409445.1 uncultured Granulosicoccaceae bacterium | reverse complement strand
ACATCACTCATGCGTGTGCCCATGGCGTGCAGCACTGATGCCTCATAGATTTGTCTTTGTCTGTTGACCGCGACAACACTCGCCATCACAAGGACGCTGGCACTAAGGCTTACAGCGGCGATTAGCATCATCGCAAGGCTGGCACTGGATAGTATTGATTTTGTTGCCGCAAGTACTTTGGCGGTGCGTATGGTGACAACATTTGGAAAGTTCTCACCGAGCGATGATTGCGCTGCAATGTCAGCTCCCGGTGCCAGTGCCACACTTCCGATATGGCGAGAGATAAACGGATCCAGTACTTCATCGGTGAAGACAGCCTCCAGCCAGAAGCTGGTTTGAAACCTTGCCTGTGTGTAGATAGCTGCAAGTGTTGCGTCTATGTTCTGGCCCATAATATTGAACTGCAGTTTATCGCCTGTTTTTAATTCCAGTTGATCGGCTTCACGATCTTCCATCGCAACCAGTGGCGGGCCGCTGTAGTCATCCGGCCACCACTCGCCCCTGTCGACCGTGGTGTTATCAATGTTTTTCAAGCGGTAGCTTAGCTTGTGTTCGTCGTTGGCTTCTAATGCACGCTTTGCCACTGAGCTATCGGTCAGGTTCTCGCCGTTAACACGAGTCAGACGGCCCAGTACCAGTGGTGCAACAGCGTGAGTTTTATAGCCCTGAGTGTCTGCCACAACATTATTGAAGCTTTGTACCTGATCTTTTTGCAGATCGTAAAAAACCAGTGACGGTGCGTTTTCCGGAACCGTGTCCAGAAGTGTATGCCGGGTTGATGCAATAACCAGTGCAGAAGCAACCAGTAAAGTGAGAGCAGTACCCAGTGACAACAACATGGGCCTTAGCGATGCGCCCGGTCGGTAGAGTCCCGCAACCGCCATTCGTAGTGCGAACATGCCATCGAGCGATGAGTTGTGAGAGAGTTTTTCAGCGGTTGTACTAATCAGCTTCACAATCGAATCCAGTAGTAACAACAACAGCAGAATAAACACCACGAATGCTGCACCTATCAGTGGTTCCGGTACGAACCAGACAAGTAGTAATACACCGAGTACGCTAATCACTATCGTGGCCATTTTATAAGCCTGCGGGATTTTTTCATCGCCGGTAGCTAAGCCGCGAATCAATGATCCGGTAGGTACACTGAGAGTGCGCCCGAGTGCTGGCAGAGTAAAAGCCAGAGCAGTACAAACACCCAGAGCAATTGCCATCAGAGTGGGTAGTAACAGGGTTTGCAGAGTCGGGTCTATCGGCAGTCTGTCGCTCAAAGACTTTGCGACAAGCCAGGCTACCGTTGTACCGATTAGTGCGCCAACAGTACTGGCTAGGGTTGCAAGCACCGTTATCTGGCCAATGTATACGGAGGCGACCTGTGGCGCACGTGCGCCCAGTGACTGTAAAGTGGCGAGCGTGTGCAATTTGGTTTGCAGGTAAGCACCAACACTATTGGCAACGCCCAGCCCGCCGATAAGCAGTGTGCTGAAACCAATCAACAGCAGTACGGATGCTACCTGGTCCAGCCGCCGTCCTACAAATTCACCACGTTCCTTAACTGTATCAACCTCCCAGCTGGCGTCGGGGAATGCTGCTCTGAGTTCTTCGCGCCATTCTATTGGGTCCTTCTCTGTGCGAATTCTGTAGTCGTAGTCGATAAGGCTGGTTGGTAACAGTAAGCCGCTTTGCTCCAGGGCTCTCTCATCTACGATGACCGGTGGGCCACGAAAGTCTGCTCTTAAGCTTCTGTCTGGCTGCTCCAGAATTAAAGCCCGCAGTTCAACCTCCAGATCACCGATGCTAACTATCTGGCCTGTTTGAAGCCCTAACTGCTCTACCAGTGCCGGATCAAATGCGGCACCCCACAAGCCGTTTGCAGCTGACTGATCTACCGCTTGTTGAAGAGTTATCTGTGGCTCTAACTGCACCTGACCGTATAGTGGATATGCATCGTCAACACTTTGCAGTTCTACTACGGTGAAGTCGCCATCCGGGGTGCCGAGCATAGTGCGTAGTTCAAGTACTCTTGAGACCTGTGCATTTTGCGCCAGCCAGTTTTTTTGTGACTCACTGATTTGCTGGCGTTGGCTAACTTGCAGGTCGCCACCGAAGAGATTGCGCTCCTGTTGCTCGAATCCGTCACGTACCAGCTGTAACAGACTGCCGCATACAGCGATCAATGCGATCCCTAACATTAGGCAGGCACAAAAAACCCACAGCGATCGAACCTTGCCTGCGCCGCGCAGATCGCGCAGCATAAAACCTGGCAGGGCGATCATAGTGGTGTTCGTGTTTGAACCGAGGGCGTGGCATCTACCGGGTGCAGACGTCCGTCTCCGAGTCGCAGAGTTCTGTCACAGCGTGCAGCAAGCTTGTGATCATGTGTGACCAGCAGCAGTGTTGCACCTGTGTCGCGATTCAAGTCAAACAATAGCTGCATAATAAAGTCACCGGTTTTTTCATCGAGGTTGCCAGTTGGTTCGTCGGCCACTACCAGTTTTGGTTCATGCACCAGTGCACGCGCCATCGCGACGCGCTGCTGTTCACCCCCGGACAACTGTGCCGGGTAGTGATCACCGCGATCAGCCAGACCTACTTTATCGAGCATTTTTATGGCGCGTTGTCTGCCGTTTTTCTGTCCGTCTATCTCAAGTGGCAGTGCGACGTTTTCCTGTGCTGTGAGACTCGGGATAAGGTGAAACGATTGAAAGACAATGCCGATGTGTTTACGTCTAACATCAGCGCGTTGATCTTTACTCAGGCTTGTCAGCGACTTGCCAGCTATGGTGACCTGTCCCTCGCTCGGGGTTTCAAGCCCGGTCAGAAGTAACAGCAGTGTTGATTTACCGGAGCCGGACGGACCAATGATTGCCACGCGTTCTGTGCTTTCAACACTCAGGTGCAGTTGGTCCAGCACGGTGATATCACCGTGTGCCATAGTGTATCGTCTGGAGAGGTTTGTCAGTTCTATCATGCAGTTTTTTATTCGGGAGTGGTCGCGTGTTGTATATGCACTGACAGTTTGAATCTATGCACTTTAGTTACGGTTGCTGCATCACTTTCTGTTGATCGAAACGATTTAGCTAGATTTCCCACTGCCGCCACGCTGACAGAGAAAGCTCATCAAGCTTTTCTTTTGAGGCATCCCCTACAATTACAAAGCGATGGCTGTTCGAGATCCACTCGGCGGTATTTAATCCGTGATGCTTTTTCACTGCAACTACAGTGTCAGCAGGTTGCTGTGTTGGCATATAACACAGCGCCAGTGGCCTGCCTTCTTCACCCAGATAAACCAGTTGCAGAAGAGGTTGTTCGTTAAATGACAATCGTTGCCCGCGTACGAATTCATAACCTTCAAGCTCTGGAATGATTATTTCCATGCCGGTTTGTTGTGCCAGTCGTTCAGCTAACGCTGCAACCGCGGCGGGGCTGTTGTCTGTGCCTTCAAGTGTTTCGCGTACGTAGAATGCCTGATAGCCGGCAACGTTTCGGGCAAAGTTCTCCGGAAGCTGCAGCGTGTCATTTGATGCGGTTGTCTGGGGTGCTGAGGCATCTTTGTAGGAACCTGCCAGATAGCCGACCAGTGCTGCCATCAACACACTGGCCGCAATGCCGATCATTTTAAATGGAGTTTGTTTTTTAGTATCGACTGATGCCGGGCTTTGCAATGCCTCTATCTTGCTGCGCAATCCTTCTGGAAGATCGGGTACCGTGGCCTGTTCGTAGGCCTCATGGTAGGGCAATTGTGACACGCGCATTGCAGCTGCGGCCTGTTTTAGAGTTGTGTCAGATGATACGGCGCTGGCGACTTCACTTGCGCGGTGGTCGTCCAGCTCGCCGTCTATCCAGGCGCGAACATCTTCTACTTCAACCCTCATATCAATTGCCCGTTATTTGTACGCGCTACATTACTGTCTTGCGGTGATTTTGGCAATCGATCAACTGGTTGCAAAAACCGTTTGCCGTTAACGACCCACGGTAGCGCCAGTCGACTCCTGAACCTGCCAACGCAATCCCAGGTATAGGTTCGCCGGACACACCAGTCGCAAATCGAGATAAATGACGTTGAAGACATGTCTACTACTTTTTTTTGATTGAGTTGGAATAAAACACGGGGGCAGCGTGTTGCGTAAGTGACCCGAAAGTACGATTGGCCTAACTCGCTTTTTTGCACTCATTTAAATTGTAGTTTCTCTGATCAGTGCGCGCCCAAATATCTTGTTAGAAGATTGTGGATCGGCAGATCTGTGAACGATGTTTGGTTTCTGTGCAAAAAAAGTTTTGAGCCTGTTTGGATTTGAAAGGAGGTACGCGGTGAGCGTCTTATAAGGCAGCGAAAATCCCCATCTCCAATACATTCTGGAACGAAAGTTCTAACAGCTTTGTTATAACTCTAACAATTTTTAAACGGCTGGAATAAAGATGCCCGTTGTCGTGTTTTGCCTACAAGACATAGGCTAATCGTCTGTATATAAACTGCTTTATGTCTACAGAAGCTTAAAGAAGTAGCAGTATCGGTTTCGACAGAGATACTGTATTAATTTTTTGGATTCTTAATTCTATCTTTCGGAGATTTATTAACATGATCAACAAAAAAACAGTTGTATACGGCAGATTTAAAACATCTATCGCTCTGTCAGCCATGCTCGTACTTGGAGCGTGCAGCAGTAGTGACGATGACAGTGTCGCTATTGGTACAGATACAGACGACCCGGCGGTCGATAGCGTAAGTGATGTAGCACAGACGGATATCGGCGGCTCTGGTGATTGTCCGATTGTCGGCAACCTGATACCGCTTGAGCTAGCTCCCAATGAATGTCAGATAAGCGGTCAGCTGACAGAAGACTCAGTATTAACTTCAGATCGAACCTGGTTTCTTGAGGGTGGATTGCAAATTGGTACTGCGGAAATTGCTGCGACACTTGAGATAGAGGCAGGCACACAGATACGCGGCGATAACGTTGATGTGACTGATTATGTGCTGGTATACCCTGGATCATCATTGCGAGCCAATGGCACCGGTGCCAATCCGGTTCAATTTCTTTCGGATGATGATGACGTTGACGGTCGTGCGGAATGGGGCGGCGTTTTTCTACGCGGGTTTAATGGTTTGACTACCGGCGGTACTCAAGGCAATAACCTGTTGGACTATACCGTTGTTGCGGAAGCCGGTGCACCGGTCGACATAACAGTTGACTCGCAAACCAACACGTATACCGACAATCTTGTGCTCAATGGAGTGGATAGCAACACAGTATTGACCTTTGTGCAGTCACATAACTCCGCAAGAGATGGTTTGCACATTCTTAATGGCGATCCGAGAATGGCATGGATACTTGTAACCGGCGCTGCCCGCGATGGCATCTGGTATCGAGATTTTTCAGGCCTGATAAAAGACCTGATGGTAATTCATGATCGGGACACTGACGGTAGTTCAGGAAGAGCAGGCATCTATGCCAGTGAGACTGTGGAGGGAAATTCTAATCCCAGAATAGTGAACGCAACACTGGTTGGTCGCGACAGCACAAGTGAGAGTGCCGGCCCTAACGATAACGAATTCGGAATTCTATTCGCAGACAACACCGATCAGATTCGCATGGGCAATGTAGTAATAGCCAACTTCCGAAATGGTTGTTATGAAGCCGACACAGGTGCTGATCTAAGCCAGATAGATCCTTTCATACCGGGTCCGAATTATCTCAACGGTGTGCACTGCGCAAATGAGGCAGGTGCGAACGGTATTTTCGGCATCGTGCGCGAAAGTTCTATCGGGTTTTCAGACGGAACTGTAGCTGCAAACAATTCTAATGGAAACGGTCTTGTTTATTACAATGGTGCTGGTGGTGCGTTGCCGAACGCAAATACCCCGTTTGATAGCGCGTCTGGTGGATTTAACTTCACCGGTGAACTGGTAGACAGAACAGAGAATTTCACTGCCGGCTGGTATCTCAACAATCTTCGAGGTATCGGCAACGGCCTGGTCGCAGACCCGACGTTTCTTAATGGCTTTCTGAATGGTGATACCAATCAGGATGGGGTAGTAGATGCTGCAGACACCTCTTCACCATTCATTATCGGTGATGACGGCGAAGGTGGATTTAACCAGGATGTCGCTGACGATGCCGGCGGATATGACTTAACTCATATTGGAGCGGTGCGCGGAGGTGCTGTCACAAATACTCAGTTTGATGGCTGGACTGTTGATACTGGTCCATTTGATCCATTCACAGTGCAAGTCAATCCGGCCAATCTGTAGTAGTTAAGTAACAGGCCAACTGCAGTAGTTAACGGGAAGTACTCGTTGGGTGACCGGTAAACACCGGTCACCTTTTTTTTATTTCGTTTTAGTGAAATGCAACGCCGGTTGTGTACGGAACGCTAAAAACAGACTGTTCGTAGCTCCTTATCCAACAGCTGAACAGCGTACTGCAGTAATTGGTACACAGAGAGGGGGTGATGGCAGCGTTGATCTATTGGTTGTTGGCGAGCCGGTGTGAGTGACAATCACCGGTACTGCTTGTTATAGCGATAAAAGCGAGGGAGGTTACAAACGGATGGTGACTCTCGTCACCATCCTGAGGTAGCTTTACAATCGAATTAGGATTTTGGCTGAAATGCAGCGCACCACGCTTCACCCGGGACTACATTAGCGGGAAAAATAGTACATTTGCCTGTTTCACCGCTATCATTTGCAGTGTAGTGAATGCAGCCGGCACATTTATTCTCATTCTCTGATTGAAGAACGAACTGTAAACCCTTTGCAGCAGGTGATTCGGGGTCGAGCAGATTCGAGTGGCCGTCTGCAGCTACTTTGTTTGCAGCGATAGAGCCTGCAGCAAGTGCCGAAGCACCGCCCAGAATTTGGGTGAAACGTCTTCTGGAGATTTTGCTCATAAGATTCATTCCTGTCGTGAGATGGACCTCGGAGTGTAAATAGTCGGTTTAATATTGCAAGGTGCGGGGTGAATCTATTAGAAATATTTTAGGTTTGGGTCAGTTGGTTTGCTCTATCCGTTCGAACCCGTTCAGCTCATCGTCCAGTTCGTCCAGTTCGTCCAGTTCATCTAGCTCGTCCAGCTCTTCGAGTTCGTCAAGCTCATCCAGTTGATAAGCGTTTTCCTCCTCCGTACTTATTTTTCGTTCCTTTGAATCAAATGTCGATTGTCGTCGGGAGTCAACAAAACGGTCCCTGAGAAATCGGTAGGGGTCGAGTGCAGCTGAATCAGCAATTGTCGATGCAGCGAGGTATTTGGCTCGCGTATTGACGATGTCGAGTAACATGAGCGGCTGGTCTACATCACTGTTTAAATTTAATCCCTGCAGCGGGTCCGTTTGACTGTCACCCAGCAAACCCACGGTGCTGCGTAACGTTTGAGGCCCAAAAAACGGCAGTGTGAGGAAAGGCCCCTCGGCAAAACCCCATATGCCCAGTGTCTGTCCGAAGTCCTCTGAGTGTTTTTCAAACTCCAATGCAGTGGCGATATCCAGAATTCCACCTATGCCGATAGTTGTGTTGATGGCAAATCTTGCTGTATCTGATAAACCCTGTTTGAATTTACCCTGCATCAGTCCGTTAATCGCTGTGGATGCATCATCAAGATTTTCAAAAAAATTGTTTATACCCGTGCGCATAAACGATGGTGTTATTCTCCGGTAGCCGGTGGCAACTGGCTTTAGTACCCAGCGGTCCACTTTATCGTTAAAGCTAAAAACCACGCGGTTTACAGGTTCAAATGGATCGCTGATGGGCTGAGTAGGTGCACCGCGGTTGGCGCAGCCACTTGCGAACAATATCAGTAGCAACAAAAATGCGACCCAAAACTGTCGACAGCGGGGTGCATTTTTAGTGATCCTAACGTTGGACATTGCGTTATGGGACAACCGTTTCAGAATCCATCTTTGCAGCGTAAAGCTGTACTTCCCGGAGGCTAACCTGAGGGCTTGCTCGGAGGCAGGGTTTGCGTTAGCTGGAATAGTGTTACTTTGAACTACCGTCTGGAAATAATACATGTTCGGTTACTGCTATTGCAAGCCTGTGTCCTGCCGGTCATTTTTCGCACCGAGTACCACTATCCACATGGCTAATATTCACATACAGAAGAATAACTATAGAGAGATGGCTCGGCGATTAAATGCAGTACGAGTTATGTTGCGGATAAACCATTACATCGAGCGCAGGTAAACACATGCCAGATTGAAGCTGTTGCAGCTTAGTGCCGGGCCTCCCTAATAACTTCGATGCGGGTTATCATGGGCAGGTGCTGCCTGGCGACAGCACCTCGATCACGAGCCGAATTAGTGGCGTGTATTAGTGGCGACGAAAAGACCGGTGTCGGCCAAAAGACCGGTTGCGGCTAAATCCATGGTGTTTTTTAAAGAAGTGTTTTTTGCTGTGACCATAATTGCGGCTGAATTTATGTCCGCGGTGGCCAAAATTCTTGCTTCCGAAAAAAAAGTGGTTCCTGGAACGCTGATGAGCACCCTTTCCGTGACCTGGATGGCCGTGACCGCGTTTACCGTGACCCCAGTGGAAGTAGAAGTCGCTCTGAAACTTGCCGCCGTGATGGATGCCAGAGTTTTTAGCAAATGCTGGTTCTGCAAATGTTGTTGACGCAATCAGTAGTACTGCAGCAAAGCCAGTGAGCAAGGTCTTTGCCCGTTGTAAAAGTTTCATGATCAATCTCCTTAATGCTCAGGTTGATCGCGGATCCAGGGAAAGCGACTGTAGTCGCTGCCAGTATGCCGCGCCGAGGTTGTGTCTCGGTTACAGGCTTTAGAGATGGGTAAATCGAATTAGTTCGGACCGAAAACACGGTGACCTGGGGCTAAATCTAATAGAAGTATAACTACATAGTGTCTATTTACTAAAACCCACATTCCAAAGCCCAGGAGCACGAACAAAAGTCGTATGGTACTGGTCTCAGTTGCATCTTAAAAAGCCATTTGAGATTTCAAATGCGATAACGGGTAGTTCTAATGACCAAAATAGATGTTTATATGAAACCCTGGTGTCCATCCAGCGGACGTGCCATTAACCTGCTTGCCAGAAGAGGTATGGTTTTCAATGAGATCAACATAACCTCGGATTCGAGTCGCACGGAAGAGATGATAAAACGCTCTGGCAGACAATCAGTGCCTCAAATATTTGTCGGCCATGTACACATAGGTGGGAGTGATGATTTATTCATCGCTGACAAAAACGGTCTGCTTGACGAGCTGTTAGCCTGAAGTATTTCCAGATTAAACTTCTCAGTTGGTCTGTGATGTAGTGACATTCAGTTTCCGGGAGTGAAGTCTGGACGGCGGCGAACGCTTACCGAATAGTTATGTATCGCTGTTTTACTTGTCAGTGAGCTGCGAGGCAGGGTTGGGTAAAAATCTCTTTGCCATAGACGGCAAGCCAAGACGGAAAAACATCGGTGTAGTATGACCTGCATGGAGCATGACCCCTAACTTTAGCGGTCAGTGGAGCTCTAGCATCAATGGCTTCGATCCGTGTTACCGCACTTTTAAAACCAACGCTGGTATTTATAGTTAAGGAGTGCGTATATCCAGCACTCTCATTATGTTCTGTACGTTCTTTTTACAGTGTTCAGAGATCTCTGGATAGTTATCAATCTCTATTTCAAGTGCTGACTAAAAATTCCAGGCAACTCTATAACTGCAATCAAGATCTGATGATGTGTCAATTTTAATTGTGATTAGCTTCGCTAAATGAGTTCTTTAAGAGTTAACCAAATAATCACAGCAAGTTTTAAATTTTAAAATCGTACAGATGTAGTGATTATAAAGTTATAAGTTGCTAACTAACTGCATCAATTAATATTTATATAAATTCGGATAGTCTTCATCGTCTGTGGTTGCCAGTTTTTTTATCTCCAAAGTCTCATTAATTTAAAACGATCTTCGTACCGGTATTGTTCAGCTGAAATATCTCTGTAGTCTCTATCTCCAACAGTGAACTCGCAAGCAACGTAATAATTTGATTGTAATTGACGCTGTTGCAGTGACAACGCTTGATAACAGCAAACTTAACAAAGCCACTCTGGAGAGAGCCTAATGATTAAAAATCCGCTTCAATTCAAACTTAAATCCCTTACCGCATTCAGTCTTCCGGTACTCCTGGCAGTTTCTGCCTGTGACAGTACTTCACTGACCGGCATCGAGTCAGACCTGGCTAACGGTGAAGACGTCAACATAAATATTTCCACTGACGATGACGGAAATGTTGTTATCGGCACAACAGCTCCACCTGAGGGTGATGATACTGCTGCTGGCGGCGTCTTCGTTATGACCAACATTCTCGATGAGAACACCGTTGTGGCTTACAGTCGTGCCGCTGATGGCACACTTACTCTGGCTGGTGAATATGGGACAGGTGGTCAGGGCAGTGACCAATTCGATGGACCAGAAGGTCTGGATCCGCTTATTTCAGCCTACGCGCTTATCAACACGCCTAACAACGAGTACCTGATGGCGGTAAACGCTGGTAGCAATACAATCTCTGTGATGCAGATTAATGATGATATGTCACTGGAGCTGGTAGATACAGAGAGTTCATTCGGCACTGGCCCCAACAGCCTCGCGTTCAACAACGGTATCGTCTACGTAACGAACATTGATGCCGACGGCGAGTTCGCAGGCGAGCCGGATCAGGAAGGTTCAATCTATGGATACACCTTCAGCGGTGGAGACCTGACACCAATAGCAGGATCACGACGCTATCTTGAAAACCGCCCATCAGCGGTAAGATTCTCACCAGACGGCAGCACACTTCTGGTTGCCAGCATCAACGCAGGATCTAACCAACTTGCCAGTGCCAATGAAGATTCAATGACTGCATTTACTATAGATGCAGAAGGAATACCTTCAGAGTTCTCTACCGGAGGAGCAACATCTACACTGCAGGGCAATGCTGCAAACAGAAACCTGCCATCAGCAATTGGCTTTGAAGTGGTAGATCGCTCTAATGGCACGTTCGCCATTGTCACCGAAGCGAGAGAGTTTACTGCTGCCGGTGATCCGCCAAACTTTCCAGGTTTGCAATCAGGTTCTGTCTCTACGTACCAGGTTGGCGGTAACGGGTCTCTAACAGGCGCACAACTGGATTTGGTAGCCGGGTCAGCAGCAGCTCGCGGTGAAGGTCAATTAACCTCTTGCTGGATAGTACTTGATCCGGATGGCGAATATTTCTACGTCAGTAATGCCATTGATGCGACGATCTCTACATTTCGATTCACTGATGCGTCAGGCAACATAGAACTCATTAATGAGGTCGCGGCATCCGGCACTGGTGCCGGCTCTAACGTTACCGACGGAGCTACGGCTTTCCAAACTACTGATGGCTGGATTGATCTCGACATCACTGACGATGGTGATTACCTGTATCAGTTGTTCGGTCTTTCTGGTGCAGTTGGCGTCTATGCAGTTGATAACGGCAACCTGACTTTGGTTGAAGTCGTTAGTGGAGACCTTCCAGAGGAAGACACTCAGGGCATTGTTTCTTTCTAAGCCGTTTTAAACCTTTTTACTAAATCGAGAAAATTTAAATGAAAACTCCAGAAAAATCAGTAACCGGTATACGGCGGCCACACATGGCAAGAGGGCTTGCAAGCGCTGCGGTGATTCTGTCCCTTGCGGCCTGCGGTGGTGACACGCTTGACAGCATTCAGAACGATCTTGCCAACGGCGAAGACGTTAACATTAATCTGTCTACCAATGATGACGGCAACGTTGTGGTTAGTATTGGTGATAATGACGGTATTCAAGCTGATGATGATTCCGGCGCTGCCGCCGGTGACTCTGATGTAAGAATCGTCGGCGCTATGTACGCACTGACCAACCAGCATGACCCGTCGCAGCAGATATCGGCAGCTGCCGATGCGGCAAGCGAACCTGATCGTGTCAATCAGGTGGTGGCGTATGCACGGGGTGTGGATGGCTCACTGCAACAGCTTGGTGTTTATGACACCGGTGGTGTCGGTGAGAACATACGCAACAGTGGTGCTAATCCGCTGGCATCGCAGGATCCTCTGATTGTCTCTAAAGATCAGCGCTTTGTGTTTGCTGTAAATGCGGGTAGTGAATCAATCAGTTCATTCGTCATTAATGATGACTACTCACTGACGCCGGCGTCGCTTAATGTGTCTACCACCGGTAGTTCCGGTGCGCAGAACCCGGTATCACTGACGATCTATGAGAATATTCTCTATGTTGCAAATACAGGCAACTTCGTTGATGCAAACGGTGCAGAGCTCGATACCCTGCCGGACGATAGAAACCGCGTTAATTCAAGTATTATCGGTTTCACTATCGGTGATGACGGCTCACTGACTGAGCTTGCCGGTTCGGAAATCCCGGGCATTGCCGCCAATGCCGGTTCTGTTGAGTTTTCGTCTGACGGTTTGTCACTCTATGTGACCGAACGGCGAACCAACGAAATACTGACTATCGGTCTTGACGCTAATCGCCTGCCGGTCAGTGAAAGTTTTGTTAACAGTGTTACAGCGCAACCGTTTGGCACGGATCTGTATCCGGCTGATATCGGTGACATCCTGCTTGTCTCAGAGGGTAATAACGGTGCCGCAGGTCTAAGTGCGCTGTCTTCCTACCTGGTGGAGGATGACGGCTCACTGACCGGTATCTCACTGAGCTCAGGGGTTGAAGGTGATCCGCTGACCACCGGCTTTACCTTCGGTTGCTGGGTGGAATTTGTTGAAACACCTAACGGTGACTTCGCCTACGTGAGCAATACACCGGACGGTGTTATCACAAGCTTTGAAGTCAGTGATACAGGTGAGTTGACGCGACTGGAGTCTCTGGCGGCAAGCGCTGGTATCGGTGGTGATGATACGCAGAACGGTGGTGGTGTGCTCGATGCTGAAATTGCTTTTCCCTACCTTTATCAGGTGGTCAACAACGACAGCCGGATAGCGCAGTACTTCATCAATGACCAGGGCGGACTTGACCGCCAGCAGTTTCTGGAGATTGTTGATACCGACCTTTTCGTACCACGGATGTTTGTAGGTATAGCGGGGTTCTAAAAAACTACCGTAGTTACCAGTTATAGCGTTGATTAAAACCGCAGCTTTCGGGCTGCGGTTTTTTTAGTAATGAATGATGGCTGTACTTGTGCTGTCGGTTTGTACGCAGGCTGTCTCTGGATTACGGTTCAGCCTGCCAGGTCAGCCCGGCAAAATTAGAGGATACGTCCTCACGTAAATACGTTGCTTATTAGATCCGCCAGCCTTACCCACGAGAGCGGGTGCGTGCCCTGGCAGTGTCAGCGGAACAGGGTTTTGCGCGCATTTTTGGCCTTGAGGACCATTTTATAACAGACTTATAAGTTGCGTTATAAAACGGTTAAGCGAATCACTGACTTAACTGCGAACCATTTCATCTTGGCACGCTCTCAACTAGTACATCCTGTATGCATGGCATGCAGATACTGAAAAACAGTATTGATACACCTGTAGGTAAACCAGGGAGCTAAGCAAATGAAACTTCTAAATACCAGAACCATCGCTGCACTTATGATTACTACTGCCATGTCGGTCGGTAACGCTACTGCTGGTGATAAGGAATTAGATGCCAGCCAGTCTGATGAGTTCTCAGGTACAAGCGTCACTGATTCGTTCATCAACGTGAGAGCAGCGGTTGCCTCGCGGTTCAGTCGGGAAACCTCAAACGCTGGTGGATTGTCAGCCAGACAACTTGCGCAAAAAGATTTTCTGAACAGATCTGCCCGCTTTGCCGGGATCAATTTATAATCGATCAGTGATGGGCATCAGCGCAAGTAGCACTGATGGCCGCTGGAAATTGCAACCGCTATATCGGCTTATGCAAAAACTTGCCTGGTAGTGGCAGTGGAAGTGATAACGATGGTGGAACAGTCGCCAACTTCCGGCTAAGGCTTTTATAAGAGGCAAACGCTAAGTTTGCCGCTTAATATCTCGCCAGTGTCATGCGTTATACTCATCAATCGTATACGCGTATTATATTTCTATCCAAATACCATAACTCCCTTTGCAATCAGGATGAACTGTGTCTGAGAATAACAGAACAGGTATTCGGCTTTTCTCATTTCCAACCAGCCCCTATGCGATGAAAGTGGGTTGTTACCTGGCCTACAAAAAACTGGACTATGAACTGGTTGGAGTGAGTCCAATTACCTTTAAACAGGTGGCATTCACTGAAAGAAGACAGGTACCTGTATTGTCAATAGACGACGACTGGAAACTTGAATCATCAGAGATAGGTATCTGGCTCGATGAGAAATTTCCTGATAGAGCAATACTGCCGGAATCTCAAGCTGAACGGGACCTGGTTTTTGCAATAGATCAGTGGATAAGCGATCAACTCATTCCAACAATGTTTCGCGCGGTAATAGACTGGCCTTCAACCGGTGCCGGGATGAAGAACGGATGGAAGTTGTCGCGTGCTGTCAATGCGTCTACACCAATGCCTTTCTGGGTGCAAAAGATGTGGCCTGTATTAATACGAAAAGCACCGTTTATTGTCTCAATGGTGAACGATTTGGATCGTTCCATTCCGTTGAAAGATGCGCAACAAAAGCTGGTAGATGAATTTATCACTCATCTGGCAGACGGGCCGTTTCTGGGTGGCTTGCAGCAACCAACGCTTGCAGATTTATCGGCGTATCCGATTATTACCTTTCCCTACCGATTTGGTTTGCAGGGAGATGCTGACTGGCGCGCGAACCCGGCAATCTCGAGCTGGATTAAGAGTGTTGAAGAACATCTGCCGGAGAACCCGTTTCTGGTGGGAACGGAGCTGTTAGTTGGTGATGTGGCTTAATTATAGTTAAAAATTAGAAGCTATCTAACAGGTGAAATTATTGAGCGGCGCAAGGTTCGGGATGTCTTTAGCACTAAATGTGTGTACAACAAGACCATACTGCCGTTAGCTTACGCGCTGTTTGGCTTGTGGTTTCGACTATGTGTCCAAAAAATGCAGAACAATAAGTTGTAGGCAACATAGAGCCTGGTGTTATGCAAATAAGAATAGATACAAGATATGCGGCTTTTTGTCTTTTCCTTTTACTGCCCGCGTGCGATAAGCCGTTATCGCATGATCAGGATTGCGCTTCATCAATAAAGGACAATAGTCCTGGAGAGATCGATCAAATTATCTATCTACCCGGACTAAAGGATCAGTACAGACCGGCATCAATTAGATCATTTGACAAAACACATGTATTGGTAACAGGGCCTGAGGATCTAACTCTAAACAAATACGGCCTTATTGAGTGGACTCCTTCTC
>CAYPDN010000049.1:13439-15522 GCA_964409445.1 uncultured Granulosicoccaceae bacterium | reverse complement strand
GATCGACATTGTTATTGCTGAGGTGCTCACTCATCGCAAGACCAGCCTGGCCAGCTCCGATAACCACTGTGTCAGTTTTCCGGGTATTTATTTTTTCGACAGCCATTAACGCCTGATCTAATGAGTCAATTCAGTTGAATCAGTTTAACTGGCAGGCACACTACGATAAAGCCTTGATTGATCGCTGTTACGACGTGTTAGCGACGCCTTAGCCCGGATTATTCATCCGATCGCGAGCATATCGCGCAGAGATTTGTTTTCACAGTGATTTTTCTTCTCGCGTTGAATACTTATTGATATTTACAAGAGAAAGAAATTACTGTGGAATCAAAGATCAAGCGAGATGCCGTGAGTCCCGTGAATAATCCGGGTTAGGTCATTTCCCCTATATAGACTGCAATGACCGAAATCAGCGCCTATCCCCAGGTAACGTGTAAAGCATCCAGCCCGTGAAAATGAAAACTATCCCGGTAGCAGGGTAATTCTGTTAATTGCAACGGGTGTAGTCGCTCAAACAGCGCGCACAACGCAACTCGCATTTCGAGTTTTGCCAGCGGTGCACCGATACAAAAGTGAATACCCGCCCCAAGAGAAACATGATTTGCATCTGCTCTGGCAGGTTCAAACTGCTGTGGCGACTCAAATGCCATCGGACAATGATTAGCAGCCCCCAGTAATAAAGCTATCTCGGTACCTGCTTCCACCACAACATCATCAGACAATGCCACTTTCTCCTGCGCGTATCGGGTGAACAGATGCAACGGCGCATCATATCGCATGCACTCAGCTATTACTTTTTCAGCCTCGATCGGATCTTTCCACCATTGTGGATTTGCTGGCGGATTACGAATTAGTGTAGCCACCGCGTTACCAATTTGATGTACCGTCGCCTCGTGTCCGGCATTCAACAACAAAATAGCAACAGAGACAATTTCATCATCCGTTGGTCCATCAGCTTCAGACTGCAGACTGATCAGGTGCGAAAGTAGTTTGTCATCTGGTTGTTTGCGCAAACCAACTAACTGTTCCTGTAAAAAGGCTATAAATTCAACACTAGCCTGATTTGCATCTACTTCATCCTGATGGCTCTGCGTCATTGTGTAGACCTTAACCATTGCATGCGACCATTCAAGCAGCTTGTCAACGCATGATTCTTTGATACCCAACAAGCGCGCAATGACAGTAACTGGAATTGGTGTTGCGAATTGGGACAATAACTCAGCACGTCCATCTGCTTCAAATGAATCAATGCAGGCATGACTGAGATCAATTATTTCCTGCTCCATTGTCTCCACCTGTCGCGATACAAACGCACGATTCACAAGCCGTCTTAATCTTGTATGCTGCGGTGGCTCCAGTGACAGTAATGAGTACTTCTCAGTGGCCGCAAAATCACTTAAGTGTTTTGCATAAGGTTTCTTCTCAAAGCCCGCAGGTGGCAGACGCGCGAATCGTTTATCACGCAGACAACGGTTAACTGCATCAAACTCGACCAGACACCACAGTCCATACTCTTCCCAATAAAGTGGACCACCGCGCTGATGCATTTCACGGTAGGCCTGATACGGATTATGATAAAACTCCGGGTTTTTCGGATTTACGCTGAAATGCTGTGAATCTCGCCATTTAATACTCATACTCCGGTTGCGAACCTCATATCTGCTGCAGTGGTTCCTGCTCGAAAGAAACACCACTCCAACCGCTTTTTATAAAGTTTCTAATGTTGGCATGATCCTGTCCATCAGGGTGATTCAGCACATCTTCCCGATAATATCGTCCAAACAACCAGGGTGTTTTCTCAGCACTGATGTTGTGCATCTTGGCAAATGCAAGAATTTTGCAGCTACCCTCGTTGCTGCCAGCCTCACTGACAGCGTCACCACAACTGAATTTAACCGGTGTGTAGCTGTAATTACTTTCAATGGTCTGCATCACGTCGGCAAATTCCAGACTTTCCGGTGCGGCATCAAGAGTTATTAATAAAGAGTTAACATTCATAAGGCAGACATCAATCAATAATATTCCGACCCAGATCATACACCGCAATGCAGGAATAATCTGGTAATCTAATCTGCCAGTCTGG
>CAYPDN010000049.1:0-13339 GCA_964409445.1 uncultured Granulosicoccaceae bacterium | reverse complement strand
TCTGCCAGTCTGGCAGGCATCTATAACCGCCTGACACCAGTCGTCATTTTTTAAACAGGGAAAATAACGAAATGCCAAAGATCGCCATTCTCGATGACTACTATAATCGGGCTCGCAACTTTGCAGACTGGGCAAATGCCGATGTCGCAGACTTTGTATTCTTCGACAAGGCAATGACTTCAGAGACCGAGGTGATCAAATCTCTTAAAGGCTTTGATGCAGTCGGATTGATGCGGGAGCGAACACCTTTTCCGGAGTCGGTAATCAGTCAGCTGCCACAGCTTAAACTGATAATCACCAGCGGAAAAAAGAATGCTTCAATCGATGTGAAAGCAGCCAATGCACAGGGCATTACAGTATGCGGAACGGAATCTCCAGGACACGCAACGGCCGAGCTGGCACTGTTACTGGTGATGTCTCTGTCGCGCCAACTCATACCACTGGTAAATGGGCTAAAACAAGACAATGAATGGCAACCACAAATGGGACGCGACCTGCGCGGACGAACACTGGGTATACTCGGACTGGGCAGATTAGGCAGTCAGCTGGCTGGCTTTGCACAGGCGTTGGGTATGAATATAATCGCGTGGAGCGAAAACCTGGAGCCAGGTACATGCGCAGAAAAAAATGTAACCCATGTATCACGAGTAGAGCTCTTTAAACAGGCAGACTTTGTATCCGTTCACCTGCGTCATTCTGATCGCACGCATCATATGATAAACGCAGAGGATTTCAGTAATCTGGGCAGTTCGAGCTACATTATAAATACATCGCGGGCTGAAATTATCAATCCTGACGATCTTAAGCACGCTTTGGATAACGATATAATCGCCGGTGCTGCAACCGATGTGTTTGAAATTGAACCCGCAAAAAAAAGCAACTGGATGGTAAGCCATCCAAAGATGCTTGCTACACCACATATTGGCTACTGTACAGCTGAAACGTTTGAGGTGTTTTACCAGCAGATGCTGGAAGGGTTTGTGGCTTATTACTCGGGCTCACCGATCAGAACACTTACCTGAATGCTTTCTGTCAGCACCCTTGAAAACTACATTCAGCTAAACCCTTGCACTGTTTATTCGCTCAAGCGCTATCGATTCTGCGATATCCTCTGTTGGAACTTTTTCATCACGCGATCCTTCAAGGATAGACAGCGTGACATGATAAATTTTGCTGATGTTTTTCAGGGATTCGGCCTTATCTCGCTTAGAAAAAATCGGTGTTGAACAACCGATAACTCCACCGGCATTGACAATAAAATCCGGGGCATAGGCAATACCCCTGTCAAGTAACATGCGGCCGTGTTCGGGAGTCTGCAACTGATTGTTCGCAAGCCCGACAACCGCTGCACAATTCAATTCTGAGATAGTTTTATCATTCAAGATGCCGCCCAGTGCGCAAGGAGAAAATATATCGACCTCCTGGGCATGTATTTCATCGGGCGGCACGGTGGCGACGCCAAAATCTTTCACTACACGATCCAGTGCCGACTGATCTACGTCCGCAGCGATTATGATCGCACCCTGCTCTGTTAGCTGCTCGATAAGATCTCTGCCAGTCTGGCCAACACCCTGTACCGCGACCCGAAGACCCTGCATATTGTCAGACCCGCGCAGGTATTGCGTTGTCGCTTTAATTCCTTCAAAGCCACCCAACACTGTGTAGTGAGAAGGTGCGCAGTCATCGGTGAACTCACTTGCACGTGCAAATATGTAATCGCACTCCTGTGCCATAATATCTGCATCTTCAGGGCCAACACCTACATCGATAGCAGTCCAAAAGTGACCGTGTAGCTTCGCAACCTGGCGTGCCATCGCACGCAGCCAGCGCTCTTTTTTATCAGATGACGGATCGCCGATGATTACACATTTCCCGCCACCAAGCGGCAGACCTGCTGCAGCGTTTTTCATAGTCATCCCGCGTGACAGGCGCAAAACGTCCTGCAGTGCATCCTGCTCTGATGTATATGGATATAAGCGACATCCACCAGCGGCCGGTCCTAACACCGTATTGTGTAAACCAATAATGCCGCGAAAGTCACAACTCTTGTCTGAAACGAAAATCACCTGTTCGTGATCATCAAAAAATTCGTTGTCAAACAAATTTGGCATAGTCACCCTTGAAAACTTCAGATGGAAAGAAGATTAGGTAGTTAAACTAACTACTTTCCACCCGACTTAGCTGTTCTTCACGACTCAACGCCGCCAGGCGAAAGAACCCATGAGTCATTTTTGAATACGGAATTGCAACAAAAAATGCTGCCACCACCGCCAAATGAATTATAAGTAAAAACGCTGCAAGCCCGGTACCTTTTGTCCAATACAGGAGCAACCCGGATACGCCAACAGCAAGTAACAGACTCACAAAGGCATACTCCGCACTCTGCCTTTTTATCGAACCGAGTGTAGCTTCAGAATTTCGCTTAAGAGACAACAAGCCAGCACAGCCAACTGACAACAACAATCCTCCAACTACACCTGCAAGCTTCGGCAAACTAAACAAAGGGTATGGCGCCGGGTAGTCAAGCAAATAGTGATAACCCGTAGCTATTGACGTACTAAGGAAACACAACAGGAAACCGTACATGGTTGCCTGATGCGCCCATCGCCGCGTGGAGCTAAAGCGTTCCCCTGCTTCATAATTGCATCCCTGTCCCTGCCCCCCGTTTAGCTGCTTTAGTGTTGCAGCAGATTTAAAAGCACCTTGCAGATCTTTTAACCGCAACGACTGTCCGCCAACCGACCGCCAGTAACTGCGCACTCCGATAGCTACAGATAGAAGTGGCAATACAAACAATGGAAGAAACAATAACACCATGGTGTTATGACTGATGGACGCATAAAACGGAGAGTCAGACCACCAGGGTGCACCAATACCCGCACTCAATAAAACAATAAAAAACAAAACCAATACTATGTAAGGCCAAACGCTACGCTGCATTAGTCGTGTTAACGATTGCGGGCGCACATGTTGCTCCCAGCTCTGGGCACGGACATTGGCAAATAACGCCGGTATGTTTAAATTAAACTCGTGAGGCTCTGTGTATTGGCAGGCGTAATAGCAACCACGGCAGTTATGACACAAGTTAGCCATGTGCGTTACAGTGGCTTCATCAAAACTTCTGTAACGGGTCAGTGCCTGAAACGCGCCACAGTACCCTTCACAGTAACGGCAGGAATTACAAATACCAAGCTGACGCTGTGCTTCATCATGTTTTACTGCAGATCGATAATTGACCACCGCTTGCGCTCTATTTAGTGACATAATTATCCATCTGCTATGTTCCGGTTTCTAATGATTTTCTGGCAGCCTCTTCACCGGCTATGCGACCGAAAACTGTTCCGATTGTCATGCCGAAACCTGCAAGGTATCCCTCACCTAAAATGTTGCCTGCCATAATTTCCCCTGCCGCCCAGAGATTATCGGATCGCTTGCCTCCAAATGTGATTCGGGCAGTCTCATCTACATTGACTCCAAGGTAGGTAAACGTAACACCTGGCCGAAGCTCATAGCCATAGTACGGTGGCTGGCTTATCGGACGCGCCCAGTTGGTTTTCGGAGGTGTAAGCCCGTGGGTAGACAAGCCATCCAGTTCAGTTGGATGGAACTCGCCAGTTTCAGCACAGGCACGATTAAAGGTTTCAATGGTTGCCTGTGCCTGCTGCACAGGAAGCCCGAGTTGCTCGCACAGATCTGTTAAAGAGTCAGAGCTTGTGGCCGGAAAAACTGATGGCATAAAGAGATCAGCAGATTTCGAATCGATGATCGCATACGCAACCTGTTCAGGCTGGGCTGCAACTAATCGACCCCAGATTGCATAGCGTTTGGGCCACACGTCTTCACCTTCATCATAAAAACGTTCACCATTCCTGTTCAATACTACCGCAAACGGTACACAGTCAAGCCGGGTGACAATGCCACCGTCATACTCAGGAGCGCGGCCATCAATAGCAACCGCGTGGCACTGGGTCGGGTCACCGATCTGATCTGCGCCATGAGTAAGTACTTTCTTTAACACCTCACCCCGGTTGTAGGGTGTACCGCGAATTAAAAAATTCTTTGCGGCCTCTCCCCAGGCTTCAGTCAGCCATTCTTTATTGGATTCAAAGCCACCGGATGCGATCACAAATGATGTTGCTCGCAGATACTTTTGCTGACTATCGATGTCTGCTACAACTCCGTCACATACGCCATCCTCAATATGTGCATCAAGCACAGTGGCATTGTAAATAATCTCAACACCCAGATCTTCGCAACGCTGATAATAGGCATTGACCAGTGCTTTACCTCCGCCGAGAAAAAAGGCATTAGTGCGCGATAATGACAAGGTACCCGAAAGTGATGGTTGAAAAATAACGCCCTGTCGGGTCATCCACCGATAGCTTTCCGGTGCGTTTCGTATAACCTGTTTGGCCAGCAGCTCATCAGTATTGCCTTTTGTTACCCGCAAAAGATCATCATAAAACTCTTCAAGCTTATACTGGCCCGATAACACACCGAGTGCTGCATCATGTGAGCATCTGAAATTACGTGTATGGCGGCTGTTGCCACCACGATAGGTACGTGGTGCTCTTTCGAGCAGAATTACTTTCGCCCCGCTCTCGGCAGCAGTAATCGCAGCGCACAGAGCCGCGTTGCCTCCACCAATAACCAGCACATCGGCAACCAGAGCACCGACGCCGGGAGTCATTAGTGCACGGTTTGCTTCAGGCGCATCAGTAACTTTAATCACTACGCGGCCCGGTTGTATTTTGCTGACGAGCTGGCACCAGCGTCAGCAAGTTCAATTCCTCCAGACATCTACAGGGATAAAAACACTTCCCTCGGCAAGCTTGCGTGCCGTTCTTATAACACCCGCCGATACCGGCACTGGCTGACCCAGTGTTTCTTCAAAGTGCATAACCACTTTCATCCTGCCAAGCGGATGCTCAAGAAATAGTGTCGCGGGCGCTTCTGTCAGATCATCATCCCAGGTTTTTGCGACCAGTGATTCTGTCACTGTGCCCGGTATAAACGCACTGGCAGAAAAACACTGTGATCCGGTTACTGCCAGTGTCGGGTGTGTCGACCAGGGCATAAAGTACCGGGTTGATAGTGTATTGCCATCAGTTTGTGGCCTGGATATCAGGCCGAATTTTGGCGTTACAGATTCACTGCAATCACCCATTCCCATTAAAACGCCGGCTTTCAGTCTGACCTGCTCCATGCGTTTGAAAAATTCTTTTTTAGCATCAAGATCTACACGGGTTTCATACCCGGTTAAACCGAAGTCTTCAGCACGAGCTAACACCATGGGCATGGCAAAATCTACACAGCTGACCGGAATACCATCGACGGTATCTGTGGCGTTACCAGTAGGCAGTAACGAACCGGTGGAGGAACCCGCAACCTTGTGAAAATCCAGAGCAACCGGAGCTGCAGTACCCGGCACGCCGTCAACTGGAGTGTCGCCTGCATAGTTAACGCATTGATCCGGGGTCTGTACTGTGGCGCAAACTTTTGCGCCGGTATTAACAGATCTGATACGTACCAGTGTCTCATCACCTGTCGGTTTGATAAGCCCCATTTCAATAGCTGCCGGACCCACACCAACCATTATATTGCCGCATGTAGGTTTGTAGTCTACCTTGCAGTCTTCAACACTTACCTGAGCAAAAAAATAGTCAATATCCGCCCAGTCATCATCGGACTTCGAAAGCATAGCGACTTTGGTAGTCACTGCATTACCACCACCAATACCATCGATATTCAGCGCGTGACCGGATCCAAGTGCTGCCACTAAAACAGCAGACAGAGTTGACTCATCTTCAGGCAAATCGGCCCGATTGAAATAAGGCGCACGTGAGGAGCCACCTCGAAGGAACAGGTAAGGGATGGCAGTTTGTTTCATCAGCGGGTGATCATCGCAAATATCAAGCAGGTAACAAAGCAATAAGTATAGCGTTGACTTGCGCCAGTCGGAATGGCTTCCTTTGATTGATTTAACAAGTTTTAGTTTTCAACTGACTTTTTAAGAGGCTGAGCCTGACGACTAACGGCTTTTTTACAACGTCACAATTTGCCTGACGCAACAAATCTTCAACCTGCTTGATTTCAGTATGCAGTACCAATTCAGGTGGCAGGTAACCCGCGTTTTTCAATATTCTGTATCCGGCGCGCAACTCTGGCGGAATACCGGAATTGTCATCCAGCACTATCGGCTTACCTTGACCCGGGAGGTTATCGAGCTCACCAAGGGCAACGGCAGATCTGATGGCCTCTTCAGCTATTTTGTCTAGTAAAAGCATCGATTACTCGGAACGGGTTGTCGGATAGTTGCAGCCTGAAAACAAACAAATTATACAGACGAATTATAGATCTCTCGCAAAGAAAATGCAGTGGTGTAACTGTTAGGAATTTCACTCGCTAACACCGCTAAGATTGACGTATCCTACAGAGCATGACAAAACTCATAGCTACTCTCACAGCAGATAGATTGATTCAGAACGGAATCACTTCGCTGTCGCTGAATTTCCTTCACCGTAGAATCATCTCCCGATGCTAAAGGTGAGGTAAAATCCAGTGAGCCATCGGGACTTTATGCGCGACCTTTCAACTGATGATAAGCGCAACCTTACAGAAAAAACGGATACCCACGGGCTGGTACGCCTGACTGTGTTGGTCGCTATAATCACCACACTCATCACATGCATTCTAAACCGTGTGCCGTTCTGGCCATGGCTGTTACTGCCGCAGGGACTCATGCTTATTAGTTTGTTTCACCTGCAACACGAATGTATACATGACACGCCATTTCGCACACAGCGTATAAATTCAACGGTCGGTGCAATATGTGGATTTATTCTTTTACTACCTTGTGAATGGTTCCGATACTTTCATCGCGACCACCACCGTTACACTCAAATTCAAGGCAAAGATCCTGAACTCGAAACAGCAAAACCTGTAACTAAAATACAATGGATGACTCACCTCTCGGGCTTACCGTTACTAAAATCTCTGTTAACCGTAATCGCCAAATATACTCATGGCAATACCCGCGATAGTTATATTCCGGAAAAAGCCAAAGCTAAGGTAGTCAGGCAAGTCCGCATCATGACACTGGGTTATGGGTTGTTATGGCTGATAAGTCTGACTACACAAAATACTGCACTGCTATGGATCTGGGTTGTGCCACTGCAAATCGGGCAGCCTTTTTTACGCCTGTATCTTCTGGCAGAACACTCGCTGTGCGAGCATAGCGACAATATGTTTCTAAATACCAGAACCGTACTCGCCAACCCGCTGGTCCGATGGTTTACCTGGAACATGCCATTTCATACTGAGCATCATGTGTACCCGGGCGTACCTTTTCACAAATTGCCCATGCTACATAAAAAAATGCAGATATTTCTTCAACACACGAACACCAGCTACACGGAATTTAATCAGCAACTCTACAAAACACTGCGCTGAATTAGCAGCGAGACAGACATACGCAGATAAAGGAAGAATCAAACCAGAGCACCGTTAGACCTCAATTGCTTCAGCTCATCAACAGAATATCCGAGACTGGCAAGTACATCGTCTGTACTGGATCCTGCAGCTACAGGTGCAGCAGGCTGATGTACCGGTGTCCTGTCAAACCTTGGCGCAGGTGACGCTTCAAATTCAGTCCCCTTAAAAACATCTCGTGCACTGTTGTGAGGATGCAGAGGTGCTTCATCAAAACTCAGAACCGGTGCTACACACGCATCTGAGCCCTCGAATTTCAACATCCACTCATCTCGGGTACGTGCTAAAAAATGCGCTTCATAACGCTTGTGCATATCCGGCCAGTGATTACGGTCATTTTGAATTGAAAGATCAGACTCCGGTAACCCTGCCAGGGTAATAAATATCTTGAAAAACGGAGGTTCAATCGCACCCACCGATATAAACTGACCATCCGATGTTTTATAACATCGGTAATAAGGCGCACCGCCATCAAGCATATTGCTTTGTCTTTCAGGCAACCATTGTTCCCGTCGATAGAGATTTTGAATAAAACCCATGATAGACGGCACGCCATCTATCATGGCGACATCTATTGTTTGTCCCTTACCTGACAGTTGGCGTTCATGTACGGCCGCAAGTACACCCATCACCAAAAACATCGCACCACCGGCATAGTCGGCCACCAGATTAAGCGGCGGGACAGGTGGTCCTTCCTTTGAGCCTATCGCGTGCAGTGCACCGGTAATTGCCAGGTAGTTTATGTCGTGACCGGCAGTACGGCTCAGTGGGCCTTCCTGCCCCCAGCCAGTCATGCGGCCGTAGATCAATGCGGCGTTACACTCGCGGCATTCCATCGGACCGAGGGATAATTTCTCCATAACACCGGGTCTAAAACCTTCCAGCAGCACATCAGCGGTACTCACCAGTTTCAGAAAAACATCCCGGCCATCCGGACTTTTCAAATTGATTGCGACCGACTGCTTGTTGCGTCGATTGATATCATCTGATTGTGTAGCCTGGCTGTTTTTGTCGACGATGATCACCGTCGCACCCAGATCTGCCATCAGCTGCCCGGCTAACGGCACCGGACCTATGGCCGCCATCTCAAGAATTGTCAGACCAGTTAGTGGTCCACTCATACAGTGGGTTCTCAAATATAAAAAACAGGTGCTATTAAAGCACCTGTTTACTCGCTAAAAATACCGGAAAAGCAGGACGAAGACTACAATTCACCCAAATCTGTTTCATCCCAGCGTTGACTGCCAGTAGTGATGGAACCGTTGTCATTGATCGTGAAATCAAAGGTCTCCGGATTACCATTACCCGCATTTAACGCCAGTGAGCTTCCGTCCGCATGGGTCAGTGTAATCACGCCACTAAGAGGAAACTCTGAAAATCCATCGTCAGCGAGAGGTGGATCAATAACAAACGTTATTACTCCATCAACACTGCTGGAAATAGTCATAGAAGCGCTTAAAGAAGATTCATCAGTGAAATCATTAGTGACAGCACTCAATGAATAGTCACTAAAAGAAAGACTCTCGTCATCGACTGTCATCGAGAAGTTTGGCCCGCTTATGGTAAATGTAGATTCTGCACCATTCGTCTGCACCCCAACATTTACCGTACCATCCAATGCGATGTTCTCTTCGCCGCCAGTAACAGTAAGATCGTTTACGGTGAGGCTGACTGTTCCGTTATCACCCGATTCATCAAGGTTACTGGTGATTGATAAACTGCCATTGCTGGTTTCACCTTCCTCTACACAGTTGTTTAAAACACCATCGAGAGAGATCAGCTCATCGGTGACATCATCGAACTCACCCGAAATAGTGAAAGACCCGCCACCGCTGCAGTCATCAGCCAGCGTCTCGGTCCTGGCTATGGTGCGCTTGGCTATAGTACTCTTAAAATCATCATCGTCATCCAGCAGGCCGGACAAGGGGCGCAAAACGCCGAGAAACCGTCCAAGCAAATCGTTGACGAAATCTGTGCCTGCATCATCGTTAAAAAAGGACGTCTCAGGTTCGGGATCTGGCACAAAGGTATCAGCAGCTGGAGATGAATCGTCATCGCTGCTGCCGCCACAGGCAGTTAAGATGAGAATACAGCCTAGTGCCGGGAAAAAAGATCGTGAGGGAGTTTTCATTGGCAATTCCTTAGCGAAAAAAAACGGATACAACCTGTTACTTCGAATCCTCACTTTGCCTAACTGCCGGCAAAATGCAAGCGCAATGATCAGGGTTTTAGTTACCAACTTCTTACCACACAGTGGCTCCAATTATTTTATCGCAAGAATCCTGTTAGCTCACCAGCGTATTTGCATCGCGGCCAAAAAAGACTTTTTTCTAAAATCCCGCGATCTAATTGAATCTGGCAAACCCACACCAGCCGCGGCTTTTTTACACCCGCTCGATTATTTACGTCCTGTTTTTATTTATACCGACTTTTACTTATAATGCTCAATTTATATCCAATAAAGAACCAGACAATATGTTTTTAAGCTGCGGTGATTCACTTTACGATATGTTCCTCGAGCCGGATGGCGAGCAGAGCCAGCAGGTAAAAGTTAATGGTGCTGCCGGTGGATCACCAATGAATGTAGCGGTTGGTTTGGCTCGACTAGGACACCAAAGCGCCTACTTCACCAAATTGTCTGGTGATGTTTTTGGACAGGGCCTGACACAGTTTCTTAAAAACAATTCCATAGATACTTCACTGTGTCTGCCAACCGATCGTAACACCACACTTGCTTTCATTAACAAGAAACCAGACGGTTCGGCAGAATATAGTTTCTACACTAATGGCACGGCTGATATTTCGATAAATAAAGAAGAGCTACCCGAGACGTTGCCTGCACATTTACAAGTGCTTCACTTTGGTTCCTACTCCACTGCGGCAGGTGATGTGTCAGTAGCGTTAAAAACGTTAGCCAAACGCGAAAAAAACAAACGCTTTATTAGCTACGACCCTAACCTGCGCCTGGCGATAGAGCCTGATATCGAACGCTGGAAGAGCAGCTTCAAAGACTTTGCTTCATGCGCCACATTGATCAAAGCAAGTGATGAAGATATTGAAGCCCTGGCAGGTAAAAATGCTGAAGATAACTTTGTAGCCGATTGCTTCAGTCACGGAGCTTCGATTGTCTACATAACTCGCGGCTCGGAAGGTGCCAGCGTATACACACCTGACGATAAAAAATACACCGCGGTATCAAAGCCCGTAAAAGTGAAAGATACAGTCGGTGCTGGTGATACCTTCCAGGCTGCAGTGCTGCACTGGATGGCGGCTGAAAATCACATTAGCAGTGACGGCAAACTCACGGGACAGGTAGATGCCGAGGCAAGTTTGAATTTCGCGCTGAAAGCGGCTGCTGTGACCTGCAGCCGTTTTGGCGCTGACCTGCCAACTCTTGAAGACTTACAACAGGCCTGAGTGCTCACTCAAAATTCTGGCTCAGAATACTGACCAAAATTCAGGTGCTCGGCCGGGAACCTGCCAACAAATACCCTAGGTGCTTTCCAGCGCTTTCTGAATGTTGTCAGCATATTTGCCGAGGCTTTTAAGCTCGTCATTAACCTCTGCGTTACCGCCAAACGCGTCAGCTCGTACTACTTCCAGTGCCGCCGCCACTGCCAGCGCTCGCTTTTCGTGCGCATGCTTGCTGTGGTAACCCTGGAATGCCGCTACAAATGAGGTGTTATCGTTTTCCATTGACTGGTCCGGTGAAATCGTTGCACGCATTGTAGGTAGGCGTAGTCATCTATTCAAGCTCTGCTTAATCTTAAAAACACTTTTACCAGCAACAACACTAAAGCTGCAATAAACATCAATAACAATGGCTTGAAGGTTGTCACACCACCCGATGCATCCGAGAGATCGGTTAAAGCCTGTAGCGATCCACCAATACTTGCGAAAAAAAGCGGCCTTATCCAACAAACAGCAATAGTTGCCAATATAAATTTAGTAAAGTCAATTGCCAAACCTGCTGCCAGCAGGCAGGCAGCTGCACTGGGTATTACTGGTGTCAGCCTGAGCACGACGGTTGCCAGAAATCCTTCCTGTTGAACGATATGCTCCCAGTCCGTGGGAAATTTAAATCTCTTTGTCAGTGACCTGAAACGATGTGGAAACTTCTCACTAACAATTTTGCCAATACTATAAACCGGCCAGCTGCAAATCACCTGCGCTACTGAAAATATACCAGCGGCCAGAAGGGGTGAAAATATAAATCCCGCCGCAATTAAAATTAACGAGCCACTCGGAACAATCAACAACTGACTTAGCAAGCATACAATGGCATAAGCAATGAGCCATGGCAGATTGCCCTCAGCACCTTCGATACGGCTGTTAACCCTTACCAGCACATTTTGCACAAGCGACAGACCATCAAACACCAGCAACCAGACACTGCCAGCAACTGACGCAATTACAAACAGCGCAATAAACAGCCATACCAGTTGCTGGTTATAATTTCTGCTGCGGTCAAACGGCCATAAATCAGACAAAGCGTTTATGAATCCCGCTTACCAAGGCCGGTAGCGATTGCCATGCCCGCAAGAATGAGTGCAACACCTGCGTAGTCTTCAAGTGTGAGTCTTTCATTTAAAAACACAACGCCCATTATCATGGCACTTGGGGGTATTAGAAATGTAACCAGTGACAGATTACTGGAGCCTGCCCTGGTGAGAATCTTAAAGTAAAAAAGATAGGCCAATGCTGTGCAGGCCACACCCAGCGCCACAACAGAGACAGTTGGAAGCAAGCCGGGCAATTTTGCTGGCAGTGGCTCAAACACCAGCGCGAACGGAATCATCAGAACCGCGGATGCAGTCAACATACCGGTAGCCGATACCTGAGGGTCAAACCGGTTGAGCTGTTTGCCAAAGATACCGGCAAACGCGTACGAGATTGCAGCTCCTAATATAGCCACCTGACCAGTGATCGAATTTACTGCGTTACCCGATATTGCCGCGGGAGTCGTAAGCACAAAAACACCTGCAAAGCCAATCAGTACCCCGGTAATTTTCGAAGCATTCAGCCTCTCATCAGCAAGTAACCAGTGAGCAAGCAACACAGTGAACAATGGCACAGTAGCATTCAGTACAGACGCACGACCGGCATCTATTGATTGCTGACCCCATACAATCAACGAAAATGGAATAGCATTATTCAGTATGCCCATCACAGAAAACTGGAGAATGCTTTTCAGGTCCAGCGGGAAATGTAGTTTCTTTAATCTGAGAACGAAATGCAGCACCAGCGCGCCGATAGCAACTCTTAATGCAACTATAGTAAGCGGTTGATATTCACGTAACGCCAGCTCGACAAACAAAAACGACCCGCCCCACAACAACGATAAAGAAGCCAACAATATCCAAACGTGGCCGTCCATCGAGTGGTCAGTAGATTTCATAAAAGTCGAAGCACAGGGTTAGTTCTGCACAAATCAGATCAGGATCGTTTAAAGAGTCCAAGCGTCCAGCGCCAGCCATTGCGAATTCCCGCTACAGTGCCAACAACTGTTTTTTTAATCATTGCGAACAACAAGCCTCTGGCTTGTGATCGGCTGTATTGCGCGCTCTGAACTTTACCCAGAGACTCAAGGAAAGTATCCGCCTCCTGTTGCTCGAGTTGATTGTGTTCGATCATCCACAGGGCTGCCAGCCGTATCGACTCACCGGTGCCTCCAAGGACTAAACGCAAGGTCAGCACAGGCACAACCAGCGCACCGATGCCAAGTACAACAATTTTGATAGTACCGAGTGCAATCAGTTTTAATACTGGCAGTACCGGAAGCGCCATACGGGTCTCAGGACAAAATAGAGAATGATATTTTTTACGAACGCGGACTTCGAAGCACCCG
>CAYPDN010000048.1:4281-15702 GCA_964409445.1 uncultured Granulosicoccaceae bacterium | reverse complement strand
GACGCTGCATTGCTGGCAGTAAGAAAACCACCCAACGCACCTATTACCGGTACCATAAAAAGATACTGAACCGGTGAAACACTCGCGATACTACGGGCAATTTGTCCGGTCATGTCGGCGTCCGACATCAATTGACCAAAGACTATGAAACTTGCTACCGCCAATGTAGCAAGCATCCATTGCCGCGTGACAGTAGCGAGCAGAGTCTTAAAACCAGATCTGGCAGCAGGAAATACCAGAAGCCCCACCATTGCAGATAACAACAACAGAAATCCGGCATGATAGAACAGTGCTATCGAGTGAGTGTGAGTTACAGGCACTGTAATTCCTTTTAGCTCTTTACCAACACCAGGGACCAGACGCGTTACAAAAAGCATTAGCATCAAAGCTGCAAATGGAACAAAGGCCAGCAAAGGTAATTTTTGTACTGACATAGATTCTGGTTCTGGTCGCTTACTCCTGGTTGCCGCCACTGCAAAAATAACAACGAATAGTCCAGCCAGACACCCGGCAAGCTCAACCCCCACAAACAATGTGCAAAGCCACAGCAACACCGACAACATAAAAGCGTACAAAACCAGAAACCGAATAGCGCGTCGCGAGAGGAGTCCCGCCACACGCAGAGCAGCAAAGCCAAATAGCGCAGTGATCGGAAAACTGAAAACCGCAGTCAACAAGCCCAGACGCGCCTCGGGAATACCAGATATTTCTGCACCCAGCACAGTGCCTACTGAAAGCGCACCCCACGGAACCGCACACTGTCCAAGTAACGCCAGTACTGCTGCCTGCAATGGTGCATAACCGAGCGCAATATAGAGCGGTGCGACAACAACGATGCCGACGCCAAATCCAGTCGCAGATTCAAAAAAAACAGAAGCGCCAAGCACCAGAGCAAGCAGCCTGTGCACAGGCTCTGCAATTGCCGCAATAATACTGTTGGCAATTTCTTGCAGTGCCCCGCTCTTCTCAAGCACTCGATACAAGCTTACACCTCCGAGCAGAACCAGAGAGATGTTCAATGTATTGTAAGCACCGGTAGATAACGACTGCACAGCCGCAGGCAGGCTTAGCTGATAGGACGATGATGTCAAGATAATGCCAACGGTGCCAACGATTCCTAATAGTCCGGCGCGCAATGCAGACTGCCGCCACAGCGCAATAGCAGCGACCGACAACAGCAACGGGACTAATGCGATCAGTGTGTTATTCAAAGATAGTGTCTGTTCAAAAGTGAGCGGGTGATGTTGAGCCGATTCATGTAATCGATGTAATCGGGAGTAATCAGTGCCCATCTGTAACCAGGCACCATTTTGACGCACCGCGTCACAAACTGAACGCAGGCAAAGCCCTTTTCCGGTTTGAGCCAGCAAAGCACCGTCTTGCCGGGCTTTAGTTCAGTAAAAACGCAATTATTCACTATATTCAGAGTGCCCGGTTCAACAATCTGGATCTGCAATATCAAGCTAATACTGCCTGGTTCGATACAACTTGTAGCAGCACTACAAATTACACAAATAAAAAAATAACAAGTCAACCACAAGCGCAGCTTCATGCCCCGAAAATTCTCCCCACTCAAACCAGCCATTGCATTTGCAATGGGCAGCGCAATGCTGTTCGGTTGTGCCACTAAAGCGGTCGATCCTGCAGAGCCCGATTCTTCAGCGGCCAATCCTAAAGTGGTCAAAGTGGAGATCAGAGAATCGACGACAACAAATGAATCGGCAAATAAACACCTACTGACCGGTGAACAGGAACTGCCTGTGCAATCCTGGTTTCAGGAAGCCCGAGACATAGTGGCACAAACCCTTGGTACAGATTTGTCAGAGATCGAACTAGAGGTGACAGATAGCAAGGGAATTGCAGTACACGCCAAAAAGAGTTTGATCGATGCACTGCAGCACGATCTTGAGAATTCGCACTTCACAGAACATCTTGTTGAAAATATTCTCACCACACAAACCGCATCGGTACTGGCGATCTACGCACCATCGGTTAAAAAAATTCTTCTGCACGACGAAAACCTCGAAAAGTTTTTACAGCAACAAACCGAGGAGCCAAAACAGGCATTGCAACCATTGTTCTTTCACGAACTGGTACATGCTTCAGATGATCAGAAATACAATGCGTTCGAACACAATTCACTGTCCTACCAGGAAATTTTTGCAAAGTCCGCTGTAGTGGAAGGTCACGCCCAATGGCAAACCCGAAGAATGTGCAAATTACATGGATGCAGCGCTGCATTCCAGGGGCTAAACAGCTATATGTTTAACACAGGCGCACCTGATGATCCGGCATTGCAGTACCTGCAAAGTCGAAGCTTCAAAAACCTGGAATTTATCTACAAGGAGGGCGAGCGGTTTATTGATCAGCTGCTGAAACGTGAAAATAGTAAATCAGCTTTGGCTCTGGCATTTAAAGAACCACCAAGAGACTCCATCCAGATAATTGATCCTGATTCATTTCCAAATCGCGAGCGGGAGAAACGCAATGATGCATTGTCAATTGCGATAGAAGAGTCAGAAAAACCCTGGAACAAACAAAGCACTGGTACCCTGAAGCGCAATGTACTTGCAGCGGCCGCATTTACTATTGATCCAGCAGCAAGACAACCAGTAGTCAATTTTTATACATCGAAAATACTCGCGGCAACAAAGCACGAATACTATGAGCACGCGAGCGATACACCGATTCCAGTTGCAGTTATTGCACTGCAAACCGATACCGGTGTTACTGCGCGTAAGACAGCTGCGCTAATTTTCGATAACACGCTGAGCACCTACAACCAGTTAAAAGGTGATTTGGTCGATATTGATCAGTGGAAAAAAGAACATCACAGCGCAGAGATTGATAACAAATACGTTGGTCCTAAAACAATAGAAATGCATACTGCGAGTAGCTATATTAAAAATGGCCTGGTGCAGGCAGAGTACCCGGTGCAGGTCGTCACTGCCACAAGCGGGCCTTATCTGGTACACATTGACGGTCGCTATGCAAATGACGAGCAAGACCTGATGCAGTTCGCAGGCAGGCTACTTCTCGCGATGCAATATCAAAACAGCGGCTCGTTGTTGACGCTACTGGATCGCTAGTTCTACTCTAGAAAACCTTCTCCGCAGGCTTTAAAACGCGGCGATTATTTCCAATCCGCTGGGTAAACCTGCAGCGGTCAAAATACTCCAACAGTTCCACAACCAGATTCCGACCAACACCGGAGCTGTTGCGAAATTCCGCAACTGTAAGTTTGTCTTCAGCGGCGAGTTCCTCTGCAATAGCAGCCAAATCACGCAATGTCTGCGGCAGGAAGTACCGATTATCAGTCACCTTGTACACCTTACCGTGTGTGACACACTGATATAGAAATTGATGCGTCTCCTCAACAGATCTGTCTAAGACAACAGCAAGCTCGGTTATACGCAATGGTGTAAGCTCAGCTGCTGCTAATTCCTGTGCGATTTTGTCCCACGTTCTACTATCAGACGGCGACATTGAAATCTGATGACTGGCATGCCTGAATACCGAGGCAGTTCTAACTACCTTGCCCTCCTCTATTAGCCGCTGTATATGATATTCAAGTACTTCCGGATCAAGCTGTTTTGAGACTGCACGCTTAACGGTTGCCAGATCCACCCCTGGTCGATCCGGCTTCTCATCGTGATAAGCGAGCAACGTTTCCAGTAACTGATTTTGCAGCGTGCTGCTTTGTGTCTCGCGCAAACACCAGCGATTGACACCAGAGCGAATCACTCTTAAACCATCATCTCCAACTAATTCATCGATCTCAGTCGGTAGTAAATTGCACTGACCGGCAAACGCCTCGATATCGATCCCATGAACACTGTGATCGAGAAGATTGTTCAATACATCATGCGGGTCATCTGCATTCAGCGCCTGCAGATGCTTAAGTCTTTCCGGTCTGCTGCGCCCCCTTGCGGGTGGCATTGTATCCAACACACTACCACCGGCAATTGTCTTGCGTGCAGACTGATCACGAAGCACAAATCGATCACCATGTACTGTAGTGAACTTGCGTTCACAAATTAGTCTGGCCAATGCAAAATCACCTTGTCCCACTTCAGTGCAATCGAGTAGCGCTATACGACACGGAATATCTGCGGTGCCTATATGAAGGTGCGCTGGGGTCCAGTGTTTTAACACAGACAACAGGGACTTTTGCGAGCCATCACCAGCGGCATTTTCAAAGTTCACAGCGGGTGTTAACACAACATCGATAACACTGGTTTGTGCCACCACAGCTTCTTCTACCAACCAACCGCCACGGGTTAAATCTTCCCTGGTTAATTCTCCACTCAGATTTAAAGCACATCTCTGGCCTGCAATCGCTGTTTGCGCTTCCGCGTTCTGGGCATGTAGTCCCCTGACTCTTGAAGATTTACCGCTGGCTGAATTGTCCGAGCGCAATGACACCGATTGATTTTTCTCAACGCTGCCGCTGGCGACAGTGCCAGTAACAACTATGCCACTACCGGCAATTGTAAAGCACCGATCAATTGCCATACGAAAACGCCCTCGGGTCGGACGCATTGGCTGCGATGCAATGTAGTCCAGCAGTCCGGCTTTAAGCTGTTGCACTGCAGACCGGTCCGCCATTGATAAAGAGTATATTTCCGTCGCAACCATATCAGCTGATTTCAGGATTGCGCGGGTTAACTCTTCCACCTGTTCCACCCGTTCAGGGTCGACAAGATCGACCTTGCTCACTACCGGCACCACCAGCTTCACATCCATCAGCTTGAGAATCGCCAGGTGTTCCAATGTCTGCGGCATAGGACCGTCGTCAGCTGCAATAACCAGCAGCGCGATATCAACCAGTCCTACCCCGGCTATCATGTTGCGAACAAATTTCTCGTGTCCCGGCACATCAATTAGCGCCACCTGCTGAGAATTATCAGCGTGTGCACCGTCATTCGGACTATCGTCCATGCGAAAATACGCAAAACCAATATCGATGGTCAGACCACGCTTTTTTTCTTCCGGCAGACGATCTGTGTCAGTTCCGCTCAACGCCTTCACCAGCGACGTCTTGCCGTGATCGACATGCCCGGCAGTGGCAATGATCATAGGGCAGTTGCCAGCTTGAAACTGTTAGCGCAATTGTGAGAGGTAATGATTATCATTAGTAAGCACCAATCTTAGTATCCCGGTATTTTGTCTATAACTGATTAATACCGCAATCACGGAGAAACCTATGGCACGACTGACCGACATGACGGCAACACTGCGAGAAAGCCTGGAATCGCTCGATTGTCCGGAATTCCAAAACGGTGCTTTCGTACCGCCAAGGCCATTAAAGCAATGCCGTGTGGCGCTCATTTCATCAGCGGGTTTAATGAAACGCAAGGATGACAATATCAGCGGTGGCAGTGCAGATTACCGCACAATAGAACACACATGGCCAGACCGGGACCTGCTGATTAATCATATCTCTGTCAACTTCGACCGAACCGCATTCGCAGAGGATATCAATTCAGTCTTTCCCAGAGAAATACTCGGACAACTGGCAGAAGAAGGCATCATTGAACAGGTATCTGCCAGGCACTACTCTTTTATGGGATCGACAGCACCAGACAAGCTCCGCCCGAATGCTGAAAAACTGGCGCAGGAATTAATCAAAGACGGTATCAACACGGTCTGCCTGCTTCCCGTTTGACCAAACTGTACTCGCGCCGTGAGCGCAATCGCACATTGGTTGGAACAAGCAGGCATCAGCACCGTGGTAATTGGATTAGTTAAATTGCACCTGGAAAAAACGACACCACCCCGATCATTGTGGGTTCCGTTTGAGCTTGGACGTCCAGTCGGGCCACCAGCAAATCCCGAGTTTCAGCGCGAGGTATTGGAGCAGGCGCTGCGCATGGTAGAAACAGAAGAAAATATGACAATTCAAGACTTCGAAAAGAATGACCCCCGCTATGTAGCGAACCCTGCCTGGACCGCACCAGGCCTTAAAGACCATTCCACCGTTGCTGATGAATGCGCTGAACTACAGTCTTTTTACCAACTCCAGTGTGTTGATAAAAGCCGAACATCTGTCGGTGTTGCGAAAACGAAGATTACAGAACTTGCCAATCTTTTTGATGAAGCGTACACACAGAATTCTTTTAAAAAACTAAGAGACGACATCTCTGCGAGACTGATGTTCAGACTTGCGATTGACGATTTAAAAGCCTACTACATAGAGGCGGCACTGGCTGATCATAACTCTCCATCCAGCCAGCAATTACACGACTGGCTCTGGCATGACACACTATTGGGTCGCCAAATGCGTGAGCTCAGGCATCGATTCATGGACTCTGGTGATGTAAAATTAACTGACCTCGGTACCAAGTTCATTGTGCCGCACGCATGGCGCGACTGAGTCGAACTAAATTACATGTATAAATTGCATGTTAAGACCAGTTGCATGTTAAAGCTGACAGTTTATAAAAATCTGACCGCATGATTAAAGCGGGAAATTTTGAGGAAAAATCAGAAACCTGATGGAGAACCTAGTACACCCCAGCCAGCTACCTTCAGTAGACCGGATCATGCAAAGTGACTCCTTTATTAGCCTGAGTGAAAGCTATGGGCGTGACACCGTATTGATAGAAGTGCGGAGTAAACTGGACCAGGCACGCGCCAGATTGACAAACCGGGGCAACAGCAAAGGTGTTCAAGATAATCCGGAACACTCGAACAGAGCACCGGACAAGGCCCGCGAGTCCAAAGCAGTGGCCATTGAATACCTGCGTGGTGAAGTCGAAGAATCACTATTGCAACATTTTAGTCCTTCGATACGACGAGTAATTAATCTTACCGGAACAATCCTCCATACGAATCTCGGGCGTGCACCCTACCCACCGTCTGCAATAGAAGCAATGATTGAAGTCAGTCGTGGGGCATGCAACCTTGAATACAATCTTGAAGAAGGTGTTCGCGGCAGGCGAGATGATCATGTCGAAAAGTGGATTTGCAAACTCACCGGGGCAGAAGCCGCAACAACAGTTAATAACAACGCGGCTGCAGTACTTCTTACACTCAACAGTATCGCCTTTAAAAAGAGCGTAATTGTCTCCAGAGGTGAGCTTATCGAGATCGGCGGCTCATTCAGAGTTCCGGCTATTATGAACAAGGCAGGCTGCAAGCTGCGTGAAGTCGGGACTACAAACCGCACTCATTTGCACGATTACGAGGGAGCTATTGGCAAAAAAACCGCAGCACTGATGAAGGTTCACACCAGTAACTATGAAATTAACGGCTTTACAAAAAACATTGCTGCATCAGAACTTGCAACGCTTGCTCATGCACACAATATAACGCTTATTGACGATCTCGGCAGCGGCACATTAACGGACGTGAGTAAGTTGGGCCTGCCCTACGAAAGAACAGCCCGCGATGCTCTGCAGGACGGTGCTGATATAATTACATTTAGCGGAGACAAACTGCTCGGCGGGCCACAGTGCGGCATCATTGCCGGCCGCAAAGACCTGATTAGCCTGATAGACAAAAACCCGATGAAGCGCGCTATGCGACTCGACAAAGTGACACTGGCAGCGCTTGAGGCAGTGCTGAAGCTTTATTCAAAAACTGATCAACTGGCAGAGTCTATACCGTCACTTGAAATGCTTTCACGCAGTGCGGAAGAAATTAAAAAATCAGCATTGGCACTGCAATCTACTTTACAAAAAACATTGCCGCAAATGAAGATAACAATATCTCCCTGCGAGAGCCAAATTGGCAGTGGTGCGCTGCCAACCAGAACATTGGATAGTTACGCAGTAGTGATTGAAGGAAACAGCAGCATAGCCGCCACCGATCTGTCTGATAAATTCAGACGTCTGACCGTGCCTATCGTTGGCCGCATCTCACAAAATTCACTCTGGCTGGATTGTCGAGCGCTGCGAGACGAGCTTGCGGAAATATCCGCTCTCGTAAGCAACGAATTGGTAAGCAACGAAACGGGAAGCAACAAGTAGGTTTTAGCACCCGGTGGTCATACCAGGTGCGTTTAAATCTGCACTGCTAATTCAAAAAGAAGTTAACTAACTCTTTTTTATGCCTGAATAGGCCTTGTCACCCCAAACTTTCTTTACTCGGTTATCGCGACCACAGGCAGCCCTGTAATACTTATAGCGGAGTGGATTTTTCAGGTAGTAATCCTGATGATAGGCTTCTGCCGGCCAGAATGTGCTTGCAGGTTCAATTGGTGTAACGATCTCATCTTTCAACACACCACTATCTGTGAGCTTTGCTTTTGTTGCGAGTGCCGCCTCGTGTTGCTCAGCGTTAACTGAATAGATTGCAGTGGTGTAGCTATGTCCGCGGTCGCAGAACTGGCCACCACCGTCAGTCGGATCTACGCTATGCCAAAACACTTCCAGGAGTTGCTCATAACTAACCACAGACGGATCGTAAGTGATTTGCACTACTTCGCGATGACGCCCCTGATGATGGGTTTTGTAGGTCGGTTTGTCAGACTCACCACCGGAATACCCGGAGACTGTTTTCAAGACACCCGGCACTAAGTCAAAGTCAGTTTCGACACACCAGAAGCAGCCACCGGCGAAAATTGCCGTAGCTCCGGCTTCAGTAGAGACTGATTCGGACTCACCAGAGACAGCTGAAGACGTCGAAGTTGAGAGAGCAATTGCCAGCGACAGGAGCGCAACCGATGGCAGGGCGCATATAACTCTTATTATATTTTTCTTTGTACTCACAGGTCTATCTCGTCGTTAACTGACCAGTCTGACAAGAGACCTGGTCGCAGGTTCCCCGCAAGCATAACAGGTAGTGCAAAGACGTGATCAACTGTAAGATTTGGCCAACAAGGCACCTCAAAAAGGCGCAGTGGGCCACATTCTCAGCGTTCTCAGTATCCTGATCGTGTTCAGTTCGGATAAATTCGCTTGGTGAGTCCAGCTGGAAGTCCGCTAGCGTGCACCAGCTGCAAATCTGGAAATAGTGCGCAGCAGTATCCTCAGATCCATCGCGAAAGACAGCATCTTTATGTAGTACAGGTCATAAGACAGCTTATTCACGGAATCTTCTTCACTAACCGCATAATCGGCATTGATCTGCGCCCAACCGGTAATGCCGGGCTTAACCATCAGGCGATGGACAAAAAACTGAATATTCGATTCAAGCTTGCCGGTAAACTCCGGTCGCTCCGGTCTCGGACCTACCAGAGACATATGGCCCGCAAGTACGTTGACTAGCTGCGGAGCTTCATCAATACGACTGGCCCTCAGGAATTGTCCTACCCTGGTCACCCGGGCATCTTGCTCACTGGCGTACTGTGCGCCATTTTTTTCAGCATCAGTGCGCATGCTGCGCAACTTATACATCGTAAACATACGACTGTACTGACCCACTCGCTGTTGCTTGAAAATTACCGGGCCAGGACTTTCGAGCTTGATTGCGATAGCAGCAATAAGCATAAAAGGCGCTGCTAGCACTATGGCTATAGATGCAATAACTATATCGAGTCCTCTTTTAAGAGTACTTTTATATAGGCTCTCGTGTTCTGCCTGGGTATCGATTACCCATTGAGCAGTAATGTGTTGTGTCGGCACCTTTTCATATAGATTTTCTACGAAGCTGGTAAACCGCGAGACGGTTAGAGATCCGTCAATTAGATTTAGCAATTCATTCTGCGACGGTGCTAACGGATCATCCGTATCGACGACCATTTGATCTACGCCATTCAGTCTTGCCCACTCTTTAAGCTCTATATCCGGTTGTTCGCTCAAATCAAGAGAAATGATTTCCATGCCGCTTGGCTTTTTAGAGCTGAGAAAATTGAGCGCGTGGTTGATATAGTCTGTTGATCCGACAATCGCCGCAACATAGTTGTTCCGTTCCACCATCCCAACCAGCAACGCCCGCAATGTAAACAAACCGACCGTACAGCCCAACAACGTAAAGATTGTAATAACGCGCCCGACTCGAAGGTAATGAACCAGCAATAATTCGGCATTCACGATTGCAAGCGCGAGCAGAGACACAAAAAAGCAGCGTGCCAGCAAACTGAACGATCTCTTTCTCTGATTCAGTTCATGCAGCCCGGCAACGTGAGCCACTAACGCAACGGTCAACGCAGCGCCAAAGGAAAACGCCATCTGCCCAACGTGATCTTGCTCAAGGCTGATCATCCGCATTGTGTGCGGAGTCAGAATAAAGGCGATTGTGGCACTGGCGTAGGCAATCGCATAGTCGATTACAAACCAGGTCCAGGGCCGAATACCAGCAAGCGATATTTTTCTCGCTGATTTGCCTTGAGCAGCTGAACGTGACGCCCCGCTTACTGCACTTATAGAATCTATTTCCATCGAGTCGCCATTAAAATTAATCCTGTACTAGGATATAAAAAAGCCCAAATAAAATCAGTGATTTCAAACCGCTTAAGACAATAAGTTACACTCTAAAACCTGGTTGTAGACTCAAGTGTGAACTGCATACGAATTCTTAGGAAGCAGCCACACCTCGAGCCAGAAAAAGCAGGCCATCGAAGGCTTCGCTTTGACCAGGACATCAAACACTCAGCGCATTCGGCTGCAACTACTGAATATCATCAACGTCTTCAACAAGAATCGAACCTCGGCTCTTGCGATCAAAATTGTAGATAAATCTAACGCCGAGACGATTCTCGTCTTCCCGGTCGGCGCCATCTATTTCTTCATTTAGGTATTCGTATTGAAACCGCACTGTTGTCAAAGGACTCAAGTGACGGTCAAAAGCAATGCGGCTAACAAACCTTTCATTGGTCGCATCGCCCTGAATTTCTTCCTGATCTGAAAAAATCGCATCGATAACCAGGTCCGAGCGACGTCCAGCTAACTTGTATCCGAAGCGAAAGCGCTCATCAACAAACAATTCATTGGAAGCGATAATTTCATCGTTTAAATCAGTTACGTCGGTTGGGGTGACCGGCTGGTCAGTAGTGGGTTCAGTGAAGGTCGATACAGGGCTCAGATTAACATTGGAGTTAGAGATTTCGCGAGTCCACGACGCATTTATCGTTGAATTGCGCAACCTCTGTGCAAAAGAAAAAATCGGTCCGCCACCAAAGAAGCGCTCACTGTAACCAACCTTGAGACGAGTCCGTTCATTTGGTGTCCAGTTCAGACTTGCTTCCAGCAATTCGCTGCCGTCCTCGTCGTCGCCATCCTGCAATTCGGTGAAGTCATTGAATTCCGCACCAGCGAGCAATTGCCAGAAAAAACTCTGACCGACCGTCGAACCAATTGAGGCATAGCTGGAGAAGCTATCGAAAGATTGTCCATCAGAACGATCTTCCTCATAGTCAGCACCAACTGTCCAAATGAAGCCACCGAGCCTTGGATCTCTCCCAAGTGAAAAAGAGAACGTGTCCAGCTGAGTATCAAAATTACCGTCCAACTCGTTATCGAGACCCTGAAAACTGTA
>CAYPDN010000048.1:2718-4181 GCA_964409445.1 uncultured Granulosicoccaceae bacterium | reverse complement strand
CTCTACAGATGGCTTTACGCTAAATACCAGCTCTTCCTGGTCACCAAACAATTGAAGGTTATCGGTAGCGATAGCACCAAATTCCAAAAACTTATAAACCTTCAGGTCAGCAGCATTCACTGGGATCATTCCCAGGACAGTAAAAAGCAAAGATGCTGAAATTATGTTTCTGTACATTAACGAACCTATGTTTGTTTTTGCACCACAACGACAAGCGTCTATAATAGCGGCACGAGTCACCCCTGATACCCCCAATCAGCGGGCAAGCAGAGGCCTGAGCAGAAACCACCTACTCGTAAATTGTATAAATCAAGCTATAGGATTTTATCGACTGCGCCGCACTCACTGGCCACTGGCATCGTGCGGCGCAATCAAATCCAGGAAGATACTAGCCAGTATTGCCGTAGCCATAGCCATAGCCGTAACCATAACCATAGATATTGTTTTGCGACTTACGGGTTTTGTTTAATACGAATCCCACTCGCGAATGATCGTTCACAATTCTCATTGCATCCGAAACCATCCCTTTGGTAGTTGATTCAGCAC
The DNA here is from genome assembly GCA_964409445.1 of uncultured Granulosicoccaceae bacterium. Taxonomy (GTDB): domain Bacteria; phylum Pseudomonadota; class Gammaproteobacteria; order Granulosicoccales; family Granulosicoccaceae. Next base: position 3,635 of record CAYPDN010000048.1, on the reverse strand, counting down.
TAACCACAAATACTATCTGGCCAGCTAAATCGGCAACGATACTTGCCTCACTGGTTAAAAGCAGCGGCGCTGAATCAAAAATAACTACTCGCTCCGGGTAATCGTGCGAAAGATCTTTAACAAGCTGGGACATATTTCTGCTCGAGAGCAATTCGGTCGCATGATTGTTAGACAGGCCTGCAGGCAGGAAGCGGAAGTTTGGAAGATCCGACTGCCAGATCAACTTATCAGGATCTCGATTATTGTTTTGCAGCAGCTCAGTCAGGCCGGGCTGATCGTTATCAAAGCCAAGGCGCTTGCCACAACTCGGGTTGGTAATATCACCATCGACAAGCAACACTTCGCGATCTCTTTCCATGGCAATACTAAGTGCCAGATTGATAGCGGAAAAAGTCTTACCTTCACCCGAAACGCAACTGGTAACCATAACAACGTTGCGACTTGCTGCCAGGTCATCGATGTTTGTTCGATCCTGTGCATCAATCGCTGCGAGCACCGGGCGTTTGATAGCACGATATTCCTCAGACATTTGGTTTCGAGGAGCTGTCAGTGACAGAAGACCTTCAAGCTCCATAGCCTTGTACGGTAGTTTGAACCTCTTAGTTTCAACTTCATCCTCTGCGCGGAACCCCCCCCCTTTTACCAGCTGCACTGACGGATTAGCCACTGCGGGCAGTGGCCGACGAGGCCGAACATCAGCTGGTACCGGCGGTGCCACATGCTGAGCGGCTCCGGCTTGAGCGGCCGCTAAATTTGCTGCAGCTACATTTGCAGCATTGGGCTGCACCTTCTCTGACTGCGCTTTCTCAGAGTCAGTTGCTACATTAAATCTGGCAATGGCCTTTTCTATTGCACCCATTACTACACCTATCCTTTAACTTAATTTAATCGTCTTACTTATGGCTTGCTTACGACTT
>CAYPDN010000048.1:0-2618 GCA_964409445.1 uncultured Granulosicoccaceae bacterium | reverse complement strand
GACTTTGACTTACTTATTGTCAAGCATCGAAACTTGTTTGCTTGATCCACTGAAAGCGTCGATTTTCAAGCTATCGTAAATCTCGCTGTTCTTGATCTGCATGTACAACAGTCCTCCAAAAACAACCGGCAGCAAAATTGCCAGGATACCGAAGTTCAGATTAGACACGGTGTTGTCAAAACGCGCTGACGCCTTCTTGGACATACTGACTCCACCCAACACCGGAATGCTGGTGTGATGCTCAAGCGCACGACGGTTATAAAACACCGGATGCAATAGTGACAGAAAGAAACTTATAGCAACTCCGATTGCAATACTGGCTACCAATACAAGTACGTTCAGCAACAGCTTGTCTGGATCCGTGGCACGCGAAGGTACAAATGGCGGATCGATCAAACGAATCTTCACATCATTTGAGTCACGCTCTATGCTACCAGTTAGTCTGGCGGCTTCTCTCTTTGCAAGCAGTGTCTCGTGCTGCTGGCGTACCGTGTTGTAGTCACGATCAAGCTGTACGAGCTCTGCTTCTACCAGAGGTATGCTGTCAACCGTACTTTTCAATCTGCTTACACGCAACTGGAAGTTAGCATTTCGAGCTTGAAGCTTGGCAACATCTGCTTCCGCTTCTGCAAGCAAAGTACTTATATCCTGGTAAACCACACTCTTTTGTAGAAGAGAGTTACGATCCCCAATACCACTCGTGCCGGAGAGCTTTGATCGCTCCAGATCCGCGATCGATTGACGAAGAATCGATACCTGCGGATGACGATCAGTGTACCGAACCAACAACTCATCTAAAGAGTTTTGTAACTCTTCTATACGAGCATCTTCCGGCGAGGTGCTGGACGCTGCACTTAGTACATTGCGCTCAACCTGCGCAAGCTGCTGCCGAAGTGCGTTGCGCTTGTTTCTCGCTTCCTGAAAACCAAGCTCAGACGTTCGCTGTTGCGCCATCATGTTTTCCATGCGACTGTAATAGCCTCCCTCTTCACCAGGCAGTGAACCTGCATTTTTAAGTTTAAAATCTGCAAGGCGTTGTTCTGCAGAGGTCAGACGCCCCTCATATTCTTCAATCTGCTTGTCCAGAAAGGTAAGCGCTGTGTTGTTGTCCTGACGCTCTTCATCAAGAGAACTATTCACGAAGATATCGACCAGCGTTTCCACAACACTCAGAGCTGTAGTCGGGTCTCTGTGTGAGTACTCTAATGAGTACAGAGACTTGGTGCCGTTAGTATCATAAATCTCAATTTCCTCTTGAAGCGTTTCAATCAGAGCTTCGTAAGCACCCTGGTTACCCGCCTCAAGCTCTATATCAAGATTGTTCTTGTCTATCAGCTCTACAAGGTTCGGGCGACTCAGAAGCGTTTTGCTCATCAGCGCCACCTGCTTTTTAACATCGGTCTGAACCGATATATCGCGGATTAATGGTCCGAGAATCCGGTTAGTGTCGACGTAGAGGCGTGCCGTTGCAGGATACCTTGAGTCTACCTGAGCAACCATTAGCCACCCCAATAGAGCCAGGGTCCAGGCGATTGCCAGAGCTGTCCATCTGTATCTGGTAACACCCCAGACAAACTCGCTTAACTTGTCAAATAACTCATGCATTATCTTTTACTAGCCTTTTAACTTTGATTCGGTTTTCCAATTGCAGCTTTGCTTAACGCTAGAACCACGACTCAGGAATAATAATGATGTCGCCTGGTTTAACAGGTCGATTAGCTTTGATGTCGCCACCTTTCAACAGACTTTGTAAACGTACCTTGTACGATTGCTGCTCACCGTTTTCCGTGCGAACAAGAATCGCTTTATTACCACTTGAAAATTTACTAAGCCCACCTACCTCAATCATCACATCAAGGACGGTCATTTTGTTGCGATACGGAACTGTCTTTGGTTTCGCACCACCACCAACCACTTTAATCTGTTGGGAAGGGCTGCCAACAAACTTATCTACTGTGACCGTAACAGTCGGGTTCTTCACGTAAGTCACGTATTTCTTTTCAATGTCACGAGCGAGATCTGTTGGCGTTCTGCCACTCGCCTGCATGTCCTCGATAAGACGTGTCGTGATTTTACCGTCCGGTCTGACCGGAACAGACACAGATAAATCTTTGTAACCCCAGACGAATATATCCAGAGTGTCGCCCGGGCCAATAATATATTTGTAGCCTGTGTTATCACCCGCATTGGTGACGGCATCCGTGGCCAGGGCGGCTTTTGTATCTACAGCACCGGACTGTACAACAGCTGCCTTGTTGGCGCATCCGGTGACAGCAAATGTAACGATTGCAGCAAATAGAATTTTTTTCATAATAGTACTCAGGCTACTTTTTGGGTTGATAACCGAACCTGGTCCGGCAACAAATCTTCATCAATAAGATCACGGATAACCTCACATATGTCATCAAGGGAAATAAATTTCCGCTCGCTGGCCATCCCATTCAACAGCATACGACTGCAAATCAAGTCGATCCACCGAGGCACACCAAGGCTGGATCTGTATATTGCACCGAAGACACTCTCTGCAACATTCGGGTTGTTGTTCCAACCAACTGATCGTAACTTATGCAGAATGTACTCTCGTGTCTCTGACATCTCCAGTGCATCAATGTTGCAAG
>CAYPDN010000047.1:14571-15890 GCA_964409445.1 uncultured Granulosicoccaceae bacterium | reverse complement strand
CCACCCGAGTCCGTCAGTATTGGGCCGTGCCAGTTCATAAAGTCATGCAGATCACCATGCTGCTGAATAATCTCAGTACCCGGTCGCAGCATCAGATGGAAAGTATTGCCCAAAATAATTTGCGACTCAGCCTGCCACAACTCTTCCGGGCTGAGTGATTTGACTGTGCCGTAAGTACCCACAGGCATAAACACCGGTGTTTGAATTGTACCGTGTGCGGTTGTCACAGCAGCTCGTCGGGCACTACCGTCACGATGAATAAGTTCAAACTGCATAGACAGTTGTCCGATTATTTTTAGATTCGCAAATCATCAATTTCTAATTCATCTCTGTCACGGTTAATTCAGTCATGTATTATCAGATAACTTATTCGGCCAGATCAGCATCGCATCCCCATAGCTGAAAAACCGGTATTGCTTTCTAACTGCCTCACTGTATGCCTGAAGCATCCTTTGCTTACCACCGAAAGCACACACCAGCATTAACAAGGTAGAGCGCGGCAGATGAAAGTTAGTAAATACTCCATCTACCACATTAAAACTGTCGCCGGGCTTCAGGAATAACCGCGTATCACCCTCAAAAGGCTTAAGCGCACCACTATCTGCAGCAGTCTCAAGTGCTCTTACAACAGTGGTACCAATGGCTATTACGCGACCGCCATTGCGTTTGGTTTCTGCAACTTTGCGACACACAGCTTCATTGACGCTCAACCATTCCGCGTGCATCACATGACTTTGTAAATCGTCGCCTCGTACCGGTTGAAAAGTCCCGGCACCTACATGCAGCGTTATAAATTCCTGATTAACTCCGACGTCAATACACTTTTGCAACAGCCGATCATCAAAGTGCAAACCTGCAGTTGGCGCAGCAACAGCACCGGTACTTCTGGCAAACACCGTTTGATATCTCTCACGATCATCTTTGTCGACTGCGCGTTCAATGTACGGTGGCAGCGGCAGCGAACCATGCTGCTGCAAATATTCAAGCAGCGAACAATCGATGTTGAATTGAAGGCGGAATAAGTCTTCCTGCCGACCAATGACAACCGCTGTGTGCCCGGTCTGCAACTTTATTTCTGTATTTTCTTTCGGTGATTTGCTTGCCTTGCAAAGACACAGGGCTGTGCGCTCATCTAAAATATTCTCGACCAGTAATTCGATTTTACCACCGGTTGCCTTATGAGCATTGAGTCGCGCCGGATAAACACGGGTATTGTTCATCACCATTAAATCACCGGCGCACAACTGATCGGGTAAGTCAGTGATCTGAAGATGCTCAAGCTGATCTGAATCTGCAACAAGCTTAAGCAATCGACCACC
>CAYPDN010000047.1:0-14471 GCA_964409445.1 uncultured Granulosicoccaceae bacterium | reverse complement strand
TCTGAAGATGCTCAAGCTGATCTGAATCTGCAACAAGCTTAAGCAATCGACCACCGCTTCGGTTTGCCGGCGGGTGCTGCGCGATCAGTTCCGCAGGCAGCTGATACTCAAAGTCACTTGCTTGCATCAAAAGAGTCATTGGCTTGCATCAAAAAGTCATTGGCTTGCATCAACCATTACTCTGGAACTTACACACTCGTTTCACGAAAGCGTTTCCAGATCTCTGCGAAACCACTGGTGAGATCCTGCAAATCATTTACTTCAAGTTTAGCTACCCACTCATCTACCTCGGCTAGCGAAAACCATCGCAGCTCATCAATTTCATCTTCCGCTGCCGTAAATGGTCCTTCATGTTCTAACGCGTAGACCATTGCGAATTCATAACCGTTGCCACTGGTTGGCGGCATTTTAAAAAGAGCTCTCAAAGGTTCTGCAGGTAAAATACCGAGCTCTTCCTGCAACTCGCGTGGCGCTGTTTCCTGATAGCTCTGACTTGACTCCACATGGCCCGCGCATGAGGTATCCCACATACCGGCAAACTGGTCTTTTTGCAGGGAGCGCTTTTGCAATAACACAGAGCCCTGACTGTTAAACACCAGCACATGAACCGCGCGATGCATCAAGCCACGGGCATGAATATCTCCGCGTGTAGCAACACCGACCACCTGATCGTCAACATCAACGACATCGAGCATTTCTGTGAGGAGAGTTTGTACCACGATGTTTCAATCAACGCTCTTTCGGGGGCGCAATTGTAACCACTACCCACCCTGTCACGCCAGTTCAAAATCCGGCTCCGGCAGTTGACTTACTGAGGCAGACTCCGTAACTGTCTGTTGTTAACTACAATCCAGACTCTGCCGGTAAGAGCTTTACACCACAGACCCCTGACTCCGGATTATTGCTGGCGACCTATATCAAGCACTGAACTTGGCACCGGCAATTCATCACTGAAAAGCGCTGGTGTAGCAACCGGTCGCTTGGCGAACGTCGGGCTTGCATCGCAGGTACCGTTAAGCAGGAAATCCAATGATGATGCAAACATACCCTCTATCGAACCTGATCCGTTACCGTAATCCCTTGTTACATCATCGACCGCGAAACAATCTGCCGGAATGCCACCCGCCACAGTTACACCAAGGGCGTTTACACCTTCAGCTTCCATCGCGTTAAGGCTTTTACCGCAGAAAAGTCTGGGCGCAGAAATAAAGGGTTTGCCAAGTGTCGTCTCACCAAAAGTGACAACTTCCATAAAAGGACGCAGCGAGTTAATCACCAGCTCAGAGGCCGACGCAGTTTGTCCGGTAGTCAGTACCAGCACTCTGTCCAGATCAAGCGAAGGTGTCACGTCTGACGCATTAACGTCAAAGGTAGCTTGCGGATAATCATCATTGTATTCATAGCGAACTAACGTTTCACCTGCAATCGACGGACCTGCAAGCTGGCTTGACAGTCTATTGGCTATTGAAATTAAACCACCACCGTTGTAGCGCAGATCAAGTACAAGCTCTGTGACACCGGCATCTCTAAGGTCAGCAATTGCTGCATTCAGCTCCTGCTCAGAGGTACGAATGAAACCTTCAAATACTAAATAACCAACCGTGCCGCTGAAGGCAGGATTTGTAAATGTGCCGCTAAAGATAACGGTGTTGGCGGTAAACTCGCCGATAGTAATAGGTATAAATTCGGTCAGGCCAGTGTCTCCTTTGACAAACTCCCAGGTAGCTTCGAGCGGATTGTCTCTGTCACCGAGCAACTCATCAGCCTGTTGCGGAGTAAAATCATCCCAGGGCACGCCTGCAATACTTACTATAATATCGCCGCGGCTAATACCAGCACGACCAAATGCAGAGTCATCATAGACACGCGTCACACGTGTATTGCCCTGATTATCAATACCGAATCTGAACCCAAAGCCAAACGCACCACCAGTTTCTGTAAATTCCGCCTGAGTTGCAGCGTCTTGTACACTACTAAATGGATCGAGCTGGTTGAATCGCAGTTGCTGCACCAACTCTTCAGGGCTATTAAAAGCTGCAGGATTTACAACCGGTACACGATCAGCGTACAAGTAGTAATCAAGCATATTGCGATTAACCCAATTATTCATCGATGGCACAGAGCAGTCGGTTGTTGCTGTCAGAGTAAAGGTGGAATCTTCACGTGCAAAAACTGATGCATATAACTCCCCATCATCGACGGTGGCTCTGCAATTGTGTTCTTTAAATAACGAAGCACCATTACAAACAAGCGCTGCATTGCTGAACACCGGCTCTGTAATCAGAAACAAATCAACATCGCCTGTATCACTGGTGAGAATCACCTCGGCACCATTGGGCACTCTGACAATCGCCTCCTGGCTGGTAGCAAGCGAACCAGTAATCACCTCCCCTGCGGCAAGCGATATTACACCACCAGGTTCAGGCAGCTCTGAGATGTCGGGGGCTTCTGTCATTGACTGATCGGCTGACTGATCAGGGGTTTGAGTCCCAACGGGCGGCAACGGTAGCGATTCAGATTCCTCTGCTGTACCGCCTCCAGAGGAGCCAGAGCCACATGCGGTAGCTAAGGTGCATAGAGCTACTATCGTGATAGCTCGGGTTGCGATGGCAAATTTCATATTCTTCCTCTCACTGACGGGTCGCATCCCGGGTCACATCCGGCGTTGCAGTTAACGCTATCGACAAAAATCTGTCAAATAACCACTGCCCGTTTCATTAACATGGTAATGCGAAGTACGCGAGTATTCGGGCAAACATCTTTCCGTCGATAATCAGTATTGCCCCATCAGCAATATAAGGAAGATCAAAGACTTGCCGCAACAATTCAAACTATTGAAAACCAAATTCGGGTCTGTGTTTCCCCCTAATCGGGTTACTTAAACAATACCAACCATAAGCGATAATGGATACACCAATTTTTTATCGTCAGGGCTGCGAGCTCGATGTTGGACAAGTCATGAATGACTCCGCAACTAAACAGATAACCGCCTCAGAAGATGCCTTGCAGACACAGAACTGAAAATACTCAAACACATAATCAATAGACATTTAACTTAGTCGTTGCATCGCACCAACCGACACCAGCAGTAACATTCCCAGTATCAAGTTTATCAATACAATTTGTCGAATCCTGTTCATAGCAGCACCTGCATCCGACCAGCTTTCACTTTTAACTGACGCTACAAATGAAGGATAGATTTTGTAATACAAGTAGATAAATAAGAGCGTCATTAACCAGCCGATCAGATGCATTACATGTACATAGCCTGGGACATTGGCAAAACCCTTAAACCAATTAAAGATCAGCCAATAACCACTGATCATTAAAATTACGATTGCCATCCATACCCATGGGAAAAACCGTTTAAACACACCAGCCCAAAGCGCCAGCCTTTGCGGTGGCTCAAGTGAATTGGACGATGGCCTCAGAACAACATAGGCGAAAAACAAACCTCCAACCCAAACCACAGCGGCAACAACATGCAAGGCAATAGCAACAGCGTTCATACGGATACTCCAATGTTATCGATTACTAAACTATTGTATCCTGAAAACGAATACAGCCATATACATCTCTTTGATCGCTATTCTTAACAAACCCCTTAACAATAGCTATTTTCTTTCCAGAGCCTTGAACGCCTGGAACTCCCAGTGGCGAATAGCCAGCACCATAGTAGTTCCCTGTCGCTGATCAAACTGCAGTGCTTTCTCTTCACGCACCGTGTCATCAAACACCTGACCCAACGATCGCATTCTTTCAAGTATTTGTTGCCTCGCAACAACGGATATGTCGCCGTTTTTTACCAGACGCATACAACCCTCATCATTAAAATCTGAATTAAAGAATGGTCCCTGTACTTCCTTTTGAAAGTAACTTTCAATAGGGCCATCCGGCTGCCAGTTAAAATTACTCGAAATAAGTGGCTTGACGCGGTTGCCCGGTAACAACTCAATTAACTTCATGCGATCAAGGCGAACAAGATACCGAATGCCTTCGACTTCTGTCAGTTCATAGCGATCCAGAATTTCTGCAAAAGTCCAGTGGTTAACAATACAATAAGCAACCAGCAACAGTTTTGAATCACTTATTAGCTCATTTTCCAGTTCGATACTTAGCGACTGCAGTTGCTTACCCGCATCATCCGTCATCTGCACCAGCGCACCCAGATCGTAACCGAGTATTTCACATATTCTGTCAAGCCGGGTCAGCGTCATATTGCCACTGGCAAACATCTGCTTAACAGCACTTTCGGACAGCCCAAGCTCCTGCGCCAGATCACGATAGGTGACCCGATGGACTTTAAGCTGACTTTTCAACTCCTTAATAATTCCGGAAGATTGCGTCATAAGTACAGTTTAATTGAACCAATAGAATAGATATTCTATACGAATTCCGAAAATGTAGTGTTTTATAGTACATCAGCCGATACTCGCCCCACATTCACAAAAGGGGTACAAGCAATGAAATTGTTTTCACGTGTCACCAAAGCACTAATCTTCGGATCAATACCAAGGCTCGGATTAAAGCCTGGGGTCGGATCAATACTTGGGTTCGGACTGATACTTGGGCTGGGATTCACGAGCACACCAGCTCTTTCGGCAGGACTTCTGGTTCCATCCAACGCGAGCAGCGCCAGCGATCTGCAGATCAAATCTCACGATGTCTCCGTCGTCGTTGAAGACGGATACGCAATTACGGAGGTCAATCAGGTTTTTCATAATCCCGAGGCTAACGATCTTGAGGCGACTTATCGCTTTCCGGTGCCGGACAAAGCAGCTGTCTCCGAGTTCACAGTCTGGATTGACAACCAGCCAGTCATAGGAGAAGTGCTTGAAAAGAAAGAGGCACGCAAGGTTTACGAAGAAGAAAAAGCTGCAGGCAGAGAGGCAGGTTTGGCTTCTAAAAATAAACACTACAACTTCGAGATAAAAGTCACTCCGGTTCGTGCCGGGCAAGACACACGTATTCGACTCGTATACATGCAGGGTGTAGATATCGATACCGGTATCGGACGCTATGTTTATCCGCTGGAGAACGGCGGCACCGACGATGCCGCAAACTCGTTCTGGTTAGAGGACGCTGCAGTACAGGAGCGTTTTTCTTTTGACTTCAAGCTACGGTCTTCAAATCCTGTCAGTGGTATTCGTCTGCCAGCTCATCCTCAGGCAGCTGTTAGTAATCTGGATGATCAGCAATGGCATGCATCAATGGTTAATACCTCAGTTACCGGTATTAACAATTCTACCGAACTGGAAACTCAGGGATTGAAAGAGACTACCGAAGGCGGACTGCTGCCGGTACCAAATCAATCAACTGGTGTAGCAGGATCACTCGATACCGACATCGTTGTGTACTGGCGCCTGGCACCAAATACACCAGCATCGGTTGATCTGGTAACCCACAAGCAGGCAGACAAAGGCACAGGTACTTTTATGTTGACCCTTTCTCCAGGTGATGATCTGGCACCCATAACAGAGGGGCGCGACTGGGCATTTGTATTGGATATGTCAGGTTCAATGAAAGGAAAATACGCATCACTGGTCGACGGAGTGCAACGAGCTCTCGGCAGACTCGGCGCGCAGGACAGATTCAGAATTTTCCGCTTTAACAATGGCTCAGAAGAAATTACTCAAGGCTGGGTAAACGCCGATGAATCGCAGGTAAAGCATTGGGGTCAAAAACTCGCAGCCACGCAGGTAAGTGGTGGTACCAACCTTTATGCAGGCATAGAGAAAGGCTTGCGTGCACTGGAAGCAGACAGAACCAGTGTGATTGTTTTGGTCACTGACGGAGAAGCCAATGTTGGCGTTACTGAAAAAAAGCAATTCCTGAAATTGATGGAAAAAAGAGATGTCAGACTGTTTACTGCCGTCATGGGCAACGGTGCGAACCGCCCGCTACTGGAAGCAATGACAGAAGTATCTAACGGATTCGCTATTAACGTTTCCAACAGCGACGATATTGTAGGCAAGCTTATGGAGTTCACATCAAAAGTTACGCACGAAGCCATGCACGATATCGAGTTGAAAATTACCGGAGTTGAGACACGTAATCTCACACCGAAAATTACTAAAACACTATATCGCGGTGAGCAGCTGTCGGTGCTTGGTCACTACAAAGGCAGTGGTGAAGCAGAAGTAACACTCAGTGCCAAGGTCTCAGGTAACCGCAAGACATACAGAACACGTTTTAATCTCCCGCAACAGGACGCACGCAACCCAGAGATAGAACGACTTTGGGCCTACGCAAGCATTCAGGACATGAAAGATATGATTGACTACCTGGGTGATGAAAGCGAGTATCGCAGCGCAATCACAGACACAGCCATTAAGTACGGACTGGTGACAGACTACACATCAATGGTAGTACTGCGCGACGAGCAATTTGATGCCCGCAATATCGCACGTCAGAATCGAGATCGCAGAACCACTGAAACGACTGCAGGCAAGCTCCGCGAAAAGCAGCCTGTTCGCACTACACGTGTAGATCAATCAACACCTGCATTTAATTCTCCAAGACCAAGTCATCGCGGTGGTGGAGGTGGTTCACTAGGCCTTGAACTGATGATAATGGCTTTGTTGCTTTCACCACTGGCGATGAAGTCGCGAGGAAGAAAGTTATAAGGCAACACCTTGTAGCAGATATAAAGCCCCACACCAGGTGGGGCTCTTTCTAAATATTCAGATAGCATAGCGAAATATTTGAGCATTCGAACGAAGCTGTGGCAGCTTCCGGCAGTTTTCCAAGGCCGGAAAAAACCGTTAAGATAATCACCAACAGGCAGTACCAATACGCGGCAAAGGAGACACCATGCAAACCACCAATGCACTAGATTGCAGCAAAGAGACATCTCCACCACCCACATTGCAGACTACAGATAAAGCCTGGCTGCGAGACGATGTGAGCAAATCCGATTGGCTGTTCGCAATCGATGATGAAATTCTGCGAGAACTCGATCAACTGGCGCTATCACTACAACCAGACACAGAACCGCATCAGCTGGTCGCGGACAACTTTGACCTGCCTGCAAGTCGCGATCTTTTTAAAAGAATTAAACACACACTGGATTACGGAATCGGCTTTGCCGTAGCAGACCGGCTACCGGTAGAAAAATATGATCCAAAAATTCTGCTACAACTGTTCTATATTCTGGGCACATTGGTCGGCAGACCGGTTGCACAAAAACACAATGGCGAAATGATTTACAGCGTCAAAGATACCGGGCACAAACTTCAGTACGGTGTGCGCGGCTCCTGGACCAACGTCGAGTTGAATTTTCATACAGATAACGCGTTTGGCAGCGCACCACCTGAATACGTGGGTCTCTATTGCAAGCACCCGGCAAAGTCCGGTGGCATCAGTCGCTTTTGCAGCCTTTACTCAATACACAATAAGCTACAGGAAATTAATCCGGCAGCTCTTAGTCGACTCTACCAGCCAATGTACTATGATCGCCAAAAAGAACACGCTGAAGGTGCGCCGCCAGTGACTTACGCACCCTTTTTTACCTGGCACGGAAACCGTCTTAACGCAAGAGCAAATACAACACTGGTACGAAAGGGCTATGAAGTAGCAGGGGTTGCGATGGATGAAGAACTAAGCGAGGCACTAAATTGCATGGATGAGGTAAGTGCGGCGCCGCAATTCTGGTACGAAGCCGAACTGGAACAAGGTCAGATTCAATACCTGAACAATAGTGAAGTCGGCCACTACAGAAGCGAATTCACCGACCACGAGGAAGAACATAAAAAACGCCACCTTTACCGCCTGTGGCATCGCGATACTGGCACCGCCACCTATCACGGCCTTTAATTTACAGACTAATTCACGGACTACAGCTTAAAGAGTATCTAGTGTGGTGTACAAGTCGTCTTTTATAGGCTTAATCGCGCTCTGCATCCGCATCCGCCATGCGCTCATCGCTGTAACGATTTCCAACAATTGTTTTTTCGTTGATCAGCGCATCAAGCTTTGCAACAGTTTCAGCGGATAGCGTTACCGATGAAGCACCTGCATTTTCTTTCATAAAATCGATGTGCTTGGTACCCGGTATTGGAATACTGTTATCGCGATGCAGCAACCAGGCAAGCGCAAGTTGCGCCATCGTGCAATTGTTTTGCTTAGCTATCTCTGCATAGGGTTCCAGCAATTCGCAGTTCTTGCGAAAAGCCTCCGGTTCAAAGCGCGGTCTTGCAATAGTGGTGCGCAAATCACCATCAACCATCTCGTTAACATCTGTGGCAGCACCGGCTAAGAATGCTCTGCCAAGTGGTGAAAAAGGCACCATGGCCACATTTAATTCATCACAGACATCAAGAATGCCGCGTTCAGGTGTTCTGGACCACAGTGAGTATTCAGACTGCAATGCTGCTATCGGGTGTATTTTGTGAGCGCGACGAAGATTATCGCTGCAAACTTCAGACAATCCAATTTCACGAACCTTGCCCTGCTCTACCAGCCTGGCTAACGCACCAGTGCTCTCTTCAATCGGAATATTTGGATCAACTCGATGCAGGTAATAAAGATCAATCACATCAGTACGCAAACGCTTAAGACTGTTTTCACAGCTCTGCATGATGCCGTCCGGGTCTCCGTTGATTCCGTCACGAGACAAACCGCATTTGGTCGCAAGGATATATTCGTTGCGACGTCCTTCAAGCGACTTGCCAATTAACTCTTCATTGTGACCTGACCCATAAACCTGAGCCGTGTCCAGAAAAGTATAACCAACATCCAGCGCTTGATTTAACAAGCGAGCGGACTCTGCATCATCTGCTTTTCCGTAGCCCATTGACATATTCATACAGCCGAGACCAACCTCTGAAACTGACAGTGATCCGATAGTTCTTTTTTTCATTGATAAACCTGCTTTATATGAAATGTCGCAAACTCAGATAATACAGCAACGCATCTTTAAGACTGCAGTTTATTGACTGTACGGCCGAATTTATAGCCAACAAGTGCAAGTGCAGTTACCACAATTATTAATACACAGAGCACGGTCTTTGAATAAACTTCCATCGCGCCTTCAACTTTTAGTGCATGAATAACGGTTCCGACGACGATCACTGTTACAAGTGCCTTGTGACTCCAGCGCCAGGTACGGGGGTGCAGGTGCCGCTTTCGTCGGATTGCTGCAAGACTTGCAGCAATAAACGCAGCCCACATGGCGATCACACCCCATACCGAGAATGGTGTTGGCGAGACGAATAGCAGTGCATCGATCACGTCGGGTGGACTGGTGATCCAAAGACCGACAACGTGAGTAATTATCAACAACACCAAAATGCTGCCAACCCATTGATGGATACGCCGCCCTCGCCGACCGGACAAGCCCGGCAGGTAACCTGCTGCCAGCATCGGTTGAAAAAGCAGCAGACTCATTGCGATAACTCCTGCAAATCCGGCACTGATGTAGACCGGCGATCGCCATGCATGCAGCGGACTCATTGCGGCAGCACCGATCGGTATAGCAACTGCGATTACTAAAGCAGTCCAGATGAAGGCGTTGCGGACCTTGCTCATACCTCCAAAACCAAATTATCTCTTAACAGGTTTATACGGGTTGTAGAACGAAGTGCGCGCTCAGGCTGGTATCTTTGGAGCTCGACATCACAGGCCGCAGAAATACAGTTTCAAAATCATCACTGTCGTAAGCCAAATGACCATGTGCCTGCCCAAAGGCTGGAACAATCTGTGGCATTTCAAGTCGGAACTCGCCGTTTTCATTTGTCAGCGTCGCACCATGACTTTGAGGTTCACGCTCATGTCCTTCTGTCGTGTGCGCCCAAATTTGAATGCGCTGACCCGCAAGCGGAGCCCCGTCAACCGCGTTACGTACAGTGCCGCTCATCCAGAACCCGCCACCTCCAATGCGATCAACAATGGGAGCATCGGGATGGTAGTTATTTGAGCCGCCTCGCATTGAGCTCGTTGGAGTGAGACTCTGCGCGCGAACCGGCTTCGTGCGACCGGCGACACCAGTTGCCATAAAAACGCTGGCGGCAGTCAATAATTTACGTCGGCTTAACAAAATATTTGTCATTCGGGGTCCCTCGTCAACCGCAAATTGCGGTATCTGCTTAGATAGTTAGTATCTCATATTCCAACAAGTCAGAACTTAGATCAAAGCAGCGGTAGACCATTTCTGATAGCGAATGTTGCAGTAGCAAAACGCTTACTTGTCGGGTGCTTTACTGACAGTCAGGCACAATGCTTTGTCAATCGCCGGCAGTCTCAGTTGCTGAAACCGGTCGTAAGTCCGTTCTCAGACTCAAATAATTATTCGCGCTCGACATCAAAAAACCGGTTGTCAACCCTGGACAGATCGAAGCTAATAGCCCCATGTGCGTTTCGTCTGATCTACGCAAATCACCACTTGATTTTACCGGTGGCACTGGGTAATAATCTAGTATACTAGAATTCAAGCTTATCGGATGGCAGACGCTTGAAATCGCGCCACTCTGCGGTTATTTGCCCCGGCAAGTTTCTTTAAGAATGAGGAAATTCCTGTATCCGTGCACAGTTGCCAGCATTCGGAACTGACATAGTTCATGGGGATCTCCCTGGTCGGGCGCTTCAATCGGCCCGTAAACTTTTCGTAACCGGGATCATCCGGTTACTTTGAATATTCACTACATACATAGAGGAATAAAAGCATGTACCGCAAAATCTCCGCATCGCTAATCGCTGCATTCGCAGCACTGGCACTGGCAAACACTGGCAATGCAGCAGAAAACTGGAGGGCCTGGAATATCCACAATGACGGCCACCCAAACACTGCCGCAATGGATAAATTCTCTGAACTCGTCGGCGAAGCGACCGGTGGCGAAGTCAACGTGGAAGTTTTTCACGGCGGCGTATTGGGTTCACAGCCAGACGCGCTGGAACAGGTTCGTCTTGGCGCAATCGAGATCGGCAACTTCAACCTTGGCCCTATCGGCCCAATGGTAAAGGAAGCCAACCTTGTATCACTGCCATTCATCTTTAAGAGCGTGCCGCACATGTTCCGCGTGCTTGAAGGCGAAGCAGGTGAAACAATTGCTGCAGCAATGGCAGAAGCCGGTGTTCAGCCACTTGCATGGGTGGATGCAGGAGCGCGGTCTTTCTATAGCCAGAAAGCCATCAATACACCAGCAGATGTTGAAGGCTTGAAGATCCGCGTCATGAACAACGATCTTTACACATCGATGATTTCAGCAATGGGTGGCAACCCATCACCAATGGCATTTGCTGAAGTACAGCAGGCCCTTAAGACCGGTGTTGTAGACGGTGCCGAAAACAACTTTCCTTCATTCAAGAACGTTGGCCACTTTGAAGTAACTACTCACTACTCTCTCAGTGAGCACCTCATCATTCCTGAGTGCATCTGTGTAAACACTGAAAAGTTCGCAGCACTGTCACCTGAAATGCAAACCGCTGTTCGTGGCGCCGCTGAAGAAGCTGCCCTGTTCCAGCGTGAACTGTGGGCAGTTCAGTCTGGCCAGGCACGCAAAGATGTTGAAGCTGCCGGTATTAAAGTTAACGAGATCGCTGACAAAGGTCCGTTTCAGGAAGCAATGGTTAAAGTTTATGATGACTACCTCGCTGCCAACCCTGATATGAAAGCACTGGTAGAGATGGCTCAATCCACTGAGTAGCCATCCTGACTGTCAACTAAATAGAAGCTGATATAAGCTATTCGCGCCCGGCTCCTTTCAGGATGTCGGGCGTTTTTTTGAAACGAGAACACTTAATGAGTGAAGCAACTGAGCCGTCAGCATTCCTGCGCAGAATGGATGGAGCATTTAATCTGCTTTCGAAAATCTGCCTTATTCTGGCGGGCACAGCGCTGGTTGCAATGACACTCATGTTTGCATGGCTGGTGTATGGTCGTTATGTTTTAAACGATACGCCAACCTGGGTTGAACAGGTTTCACATTTACTGTTAATGGTTATCGCCTTTTTAGGTGCAGCGGTCGGTGTACGGCAGGACACCCATCTATCCGTTGTACTGTTCCGCAGCGCTGTACCTTCATGGATACGAACTGTGTTTGTTTTTATCACCGATGTACTGATGGCAGGCTTTGGTGGCTTCATGTTCTGGTACGGTCTCGAACTTACGCAATTTAAATGGAAAACGCTTATCCCGTTAATCCAGGTTCCGGAAGGCTTGCGCTCACTGCCACTGACCATCTGCGGAGCCCTGGTATTTATGTTTTCCACCGGGCATCTCATTCGTCTGTTGCTCGGTCAGGACAAACGCGTCGATAGCATAGAATAAGAGACAAACATGGGACTTATGCTACTACTCGGGGTATTCGCCCTGTGCGTCATCATCGGCTTACCGGTTGCTTTTGCATTAGGTATTGCTGCCCTCGCCGCTTTTTTTCATGAAGGCTTACCACTTCTAATTGTCTTCCAGCGCATAGTCGCGGGAATCAATGTCTACTCGCTAATGGCAATCCCGTTCTTCATCTTCGCAGGGGAACTGATGTTCCATGGTGGCATCGCGATGCGGCTGGTGCGCTTTGCACAAAACGCAGTCGGTGCTGTGCGCGGTGGCCTGGGTATTGTGAATGTATTTTCGTCAATGTTGTTTGGCGGAATTTCCGGTTCTGCTATTGCAGATATCTCAGCACTCGGGTCAATCCTTGTACCGGTAATGAAAGACAAAGGCTACGATGCCGACTATGCAGTAAATGTCACCGTGACATCATCGATTGCCGGAATCATTATTCCACCGAGCCACAACATGATTATCTACGCACTCGCCACCGGTGGTGCAGTGTCGATCTCCAAACTCTTTCTCGCCGGTGTACTGCCCGGTATTCTGATGTGTATATGCCTTGCAGTAGCAGCTTATGTCATTGCAGTAAAACGCGGCTATGGCGCTGAAAAATTTCCAGGCTGGACAGTATTGCTGCTAAGTTTTTTCAGCGCTATACCAGGGCTCCTGACAGCAGTTATTATTGTTGGCGGCGTTCTCTCCGGGGTTTTCACAGCGACCGAATCAGGCGCTTTCGGTGCACTCTACGCCTTCGCAGTAACCATGCTGGTCTATCGCAGTATCACCTGGACGAACTTTAAGCTTGCGGTTGTACAGGCTGTACGCACCACCTCAATGGTGATGATCCTGATAGCTTGCGCCGGCGCATTCGCGTACATGCTGACTTTCTTTCGTGTGCCCAATCTAACCATTGAATTTCTCACCGGGCTCACCGAAAACCCGATCCTGATTCTGTTAATGATCAATGCCGTGCTGCTGTTGCTCGGCATGATCATGGATATGGCAGCACTTATTTTGATATGCACACCAATCTTCCTGCCTATTATGAATACTCTGGGCATTGATCCGCTGCAATTCGGAATGATTCTACTGGTTAACCTTGGCCTCGGTCTTTGCACACCACCGGTTGGTTCATGTCTGTTTGTCGGTTGTGCGGTGGGTAAACTGCCGATGGAAAAAGCAGTTAGAACCATCTGGCCATTTTATCTGGCGATTTTTGTCGCTTTGATGCTGATCACTTTTGTGCCGGCAATATCTCTCACTTTGCCACGCCTGATCGGTTAATCACCACACAACCCTTATTGCATACACCTCGATCAGAGTCATTGGAAACTGGTCACCTCATATTGAAAATACTGACAGTGCTTATGAGGCAACACTGGATATTTATCAATATGCAGGTGGCTTAAAACAGCGTTACGGCTACAATGAAGTGTGCTGCAAACCACCCACTGCTTAGTCCTGCCGTGTAACTCTTTCTCTTACTAGCGCGCACATCGAAAGCCCACCATATCGAGCCCGATATCGGGAGGATTGCTGTGCCGGTAGCTAACCCTTAGACAGTAATTGTTATTGCCCCAGCCACCACCGCGGATAACCTGCTGGCCAGAGTTACCGGGGAAAAGTGTTGAGGTCCACTCCCAGACATTGCCTGCCATATCTTCAACCCCGTACGGTGAAGCGCCCAAAGGATAGGAACCTACCGGGGATGTGTACGCAAATCCATCTGCGGTCGAAGGAGCACAGCAGCGATCAGTTCCGTAGTTTGCAAAATGATCTGGTTTGCTTTGGTCAGGCTTTTCGTTTCCCCAGGGGTATCTACGACCATCAAGACCGCGCGCCGCAAACTCCCACTCCGCCTCAGTGGGCAGCCGAGCCCCCTGAGCCATGCAATACGCCAGTGCGTCTCTTGCAGAAACTTGTGTCACCGGATGCGAATCAAGTTGCGTGATAGATGTATTCGAACCCCGTGGTTGTCGATAATTTGCGAGTGAATCTGTCCGCCATTTACCGTTCCATACAAAAGCTCTGCTGCCTCGCTCTACATCAGTCACGTAGCTGGTTTTTTCTATAAAGCTGACAAAGTCTCTGTTAGTTACTTCGTGCTTCATTAGCTCAAACGGCGCCACCGTTCGAGGCTCGGGTGCTTCGTTGTCATCACCAAACTTATCACCCATGACAAACGTACCGCCCGGAAGCT
>CAYPDN010000046.1:10028-15920 GCA_964409445.1 uncultured Granulosicoccaceae bacterium | reverse complement strand
GTGGCGGTTCGCAGCAACAGGAACAGGAGATTTCGCAAAGACAAAAAGAGATTCTGGTCTCTACTTTTAATCTGATACGCGACAGCAAAAGTAAAGAAACCAGCATCATAGATCCATCTGATACCGCCACCCTGCTCTCTGATCTGCAGAGCACGCTTGCTGATCAGGCAAACAAACTTGCGCAACGCGCCGAAGCACGGCAGCTGCTAAATGAAGATCCTGATGTCGCACGCTTTGTTGAATACATGCAGGAAGCTGCAGAGTCTATGCAACCATCTGCACAATCGCTGGCGCTGCTTAACTTCGAAGAAGCGGTAACCCATCAGCAGCGTGCGCTGCAGTACCTAAAGCGTGCCGAGTCTATTTTTAACGATATCACCATTAATCAAAACAATAGCAACGGTGGCGGTGGCGGCGGTGCCAGTCAGGATATGGCAGAGATGTACGAGCTTGAAATGGATCTGGCTAAGAATCAGTATGAAACACCGGATTCAGTTCCCGAATCAAGCGGCGGACAGCAAGAATCATCAGACGACGCCTTTGACAAGCTCAAGGAACTGGCACGCAGACAGCAACAGCTTGCCGAAGCCGCAGCACAAAAAGACGAGCTGTCGGAGGCCGAGCGCTGGCAACAGGAGAAACTTCGACGTGAGCTCGAAGAGCTGCAGCGAGAACTTGAACAGTTGCAAAGAGAACAGGCATCTAACAATCAACAGGGCCAGCAAGGCAGTGAGTCCCAGGGCCAACAAAGCGGGCAACAGAGTGGACAGCAGTCCGGAGAGCAATCGGGTCAGCAGCAACAAGCTGATGGCAGCCAAAACGGTAATAACGACGAAGGAAGTCAGTCTCAACAACAGGCGATGCAAAGCCTTGAAGAGGCAATTCAGGAGTTAAGAAATACCGAAGAAAATGCTGCCAATATGACACCGGAAGAACGTCGGCAGGCAATGCAAAACGCCAGTGACAAACTGCGCGAGTCACTGGAGCAAACTGCTGGTGAAAGACAACAACAACTGCAACAGGAACTGGCCGACGCGTCAGATGCCGTACGCGAACTTAGCCAACAGCAACAGGAAACTTCTGCAGAACTACGCGACGCAATGAAACGCGCACTTGAGGCGCGCCGTGAGGGTCGATTTGAAAGTGGTCTTGACGCTGAGCAGGAACGCCGCCTGGCGGAACAGAAAAGACAGATGCGACAAGAAATAGAATCTATTCGAGAGGACATAGAAGATACAACTAACCGCTTTGCAGAACAGGCACCGTTAACCACAGAACGACTTGAGCAGGCGCTGGAGGAACTGGACAACAGCCAGGTAGCCGAACTGATGGGAACATCCGGCGACATGATTGAAGAAGGCATGGCACCACAGGCAGCATTGCGAGAAGAGCGCATCACCAATTCACTGCGTAACCTACAGACAGATCTGTTCGAATCATCTTCCCTCGCCGCTGCTGAATCCGGCATTGAAGGTGAGACAGAGGCAACCGTTGCTGATGCTACTCGAGCCATACAACAATTGCGACAGGCGCTGTCCGAAGCGCTGGCCCAGGGCGGTGAGGAACAAGGCGGCTCAGGTGAACAGACAGCCGAGTTGCAGCAGTTAGACAATAGCCGCGGTAACGGCCAGGGCGGACAACAAGGCGAATCAAATTCCGATTCAGATCAACAGGGACAAGGACAGGGGCAACAGCAAGGCGGTTCACAACAAGGCAGTTCGCAACAAGGGCAAGCAAGCCGTGGCAATGGTCAGGGAGGTTCAAATCAGTTAGGCGGCACTTCAATGTGGGGGCCTGCCACCGGCGAACAGAGAGACGGTGACATACCGATCAACGATGGCCAGATGCAGCTGATAGAAGAGTCTATCGTGCAACTGCAGGAACTGTCAGGCTCTGAAATTCCTGAGTTATCTGAACAATCAAGACAAGATCTGAATGAACTGTCGCAGCAATTGCAAATCGGTAACGACGATGAAAACTATCGCCGCATAGAAGCTAATGTAAAACTGTTACTGAAACAACTTGAGCAACTAGAGTTGCAAATCTATAACGACAGTAAAGAAATACAAGTCACCCGTTCAAAGCAACGGGTATCGGACCCCGAAGGCTACGATAGCCAAACGGCAGATTACTTTCGTCGGCTGAGTGAACCGGCAGGTTCATAATTTTGGTTACCGATTTCTTTGGTTAATATTCTCGGGCAGTACGAATAAGGCATCGTTTTTTGACTGGCGGCAACGTAAAACTGCAGTCGTTTGAACCAGTCATCCCTGCCGATGCCAGATGCCTTATTCTGGGTTCAATGCCGGGTACTGCATCACTCGACGCACAGCAATACTATGCACATCCACGTAACGGGTTTTGGAAAATTCTGCAGTCGATATACGGCGGCAGCATAGAAAGCTATGAACAGCGACTGCAATTACTTGAACAAAATCGCATTGCACTGTGGGATGCTCTAAAGCATTGCCACCGACCCGGCAGTCTCGACGCAAGCATTAAGACAGACTCGGTTGAGTGCAATGACTTCAATGCACTTTTGCTACAAAACCCGTCAATTGAACTCATTGCATTTAATGGCAAAGCGGCCGAAAAATGGTTTCGCAAATTAGCACTGCCGGAGCTCAACACCGCAGGCGCGTATAACCTGGTCAGCCTGCCATCGAGCAGCCCGGCAATGGCAATGTTGTCAGTAGACGAGAAAACTGAACTATGGCGAGCCGCACTTGGCTGACAAGCACTGCACCTGTGGTAGCTATCCCAATTCAGGGAATCGCAGCTGTTAGCGGGTAATTTGCTACGAGTTACTTGAAAAAGCACCGCTACATGGTATAGAACTGGCAGGTGCAGTAGATTAGCTGCACGCCACAGCCTCTTAAAAATGCTTCCGTTCGCCAGATCCCTCATCAATCACCGGTCCATGCTGATCCTGTTTATGATCATGCTGTTGGCCAGTGCTGCCATAGTAAGACTGCTGTGGCAAACAGAACGACTGCACCATGAACGACTGAGTAACGCATACCAGCAATACACTACTGCAAAGATTCTGCTTGAGAGCGGAGCACCCGAAGATGCCGCAGCGCTCTGGGAATTACACTGGATCGCAACTCAGGCGCGATTTGAAAACTACTCAGATAAGGAACAGTGGCCGCGCTTGTCCATGCTTTACAATCAACGACCCTACCAGCTACACAGCCGTATTGAAAAAATTGGCGGCCGCGCAAACGATGGTTTGGGAACGCTTGTACCATCGGCGGCCAACAGCACATTGTTAAGTGGCCTGCACGCTGTTATCGAAGAACTGGAAGAGAATCCTGCGACCCATGCCAGAATACTGAAACTCGCCATGGTTGCAATTGTACCTGCCCTGATTCTGTGGGCATTTCTCTATCACTTATTGGTATACCGACCCAACTGGAAAAGATCACATCAGTTCGTCGCCGAGCTGCAACACAGGGATTCGCAACTGGACACCCTGACTTACAACGACCCGTTAACCGATACCGCAAATAGAAAAGCTATAACCGAGTTTTTGTCTGACTACCAAAGTGATAAGCACGCTGGTGAGTTCGTGGCCTTTGCAATTCTTGATCTTGATTACTTTCAACAAATAAACGATGTCTTCGGTTACTTTGCGGGAGATGCAGTACTGAAAGAAGTTGCGGATCGTATAAATACCGAACTGAGAGATGCCGATCAACTCGGCAGACTGGACTCCGACCGCTATGCACTTGTGCTGTGCGATCTCGTATCACCAAAAGATGCCGAACAGGTTATAGATAGAATCCAGCAGGCGGTAAGCCACCCGATCCACTATCACAAAAACACACTCAACATCACCTGCACCGTGGGTGCTGCGGTGCAACATGTAGACAGCATCGAAATAGCAGATCTGTTCAAACTTAGTGATCAGGCCCTGCACCAGGCAAAGCTGCACAGACGCGGGTCTGTATTTCTGTTGTCTGACCAGCAACAGGAAGCCCTTGGCAGACAACGCCAAATCATCAATACGTTAAAAAACAAAACACCTGAAGAAATATTCAAACTCGCCTACCAGCCAATCGTCGATTTGAAAACGCGTGAGATCACCGGCTGTGAATGCCTGTTGCGCTGGACAGCAGACCAGCCGGAACATCTGGGTGCTGCTGAGCTGGTACCGGTACTTGAAATGTTTGGAGACATAAACGAAGTCGGTTTATGGGTCATCGAAAATAGTCTGCAGCAACTGCAGGACTGGCAGTCACGATACGACATAAAAGACTTTGTAATGTCGATAAATTTATCAGCGGGACAACTGGACGCCGAAGATATTCCCCACCAGATCCTGCGCATCGCTCGAGAAAGGGACTTGCAACCACAATGCATCGCACTCGAACTGACCGAGACGGTCGCCATAAAGCACCTTGAAGCAGGCAGGCACCAGCTGGCACAACTCAGGAACAACGGTTTCAATGTATCACTGGACGATTTCGGCACCGGGTATTCATCACTTCAGTATCTGAAAAATATGCCAGCGTCAGCGGTAAAAATTGATCAGTCTTTTGTTTCAGAAATAATGAAGGACGAGCGTGACCTGGCGATTGTTAAAGGAGCGATTGATATTGCATCCGCAATTGGATTAACCGTCATTGCAGAAGGCATCAACACAGAAGAACAGGCAGAATGTTTGCTCAAACTCGATTGCCATAAGGGACAGGGTTTTCTATTTTCAAAGCCCCTTTCTGCAAGCGAATTTGAATTCAAGCTTGCTCCCCGTGAGGCAACGGTTAAACCACCCTTCAATAAGCCTTCTGCCGCATAAAAATCGCAGGTTTTCAACCTGTTATACCTAATACGAAGTATAAGTATTTTACATGGCCAAAACGCCAGAAACCTCCGAATCAGTGATACACTCCTGACACGGTCGAGGACACAGTAACGCACAGCCAAGTGCACCGGTCGTCGACCTGCGAGCCGTCTGTGCGCACCAGCTCAACTAACGTTGGCTTTACCTGCTGCTCGACCAATCGCAACAATTAAATCACTCTAAAACTTGTAGTCTCTGTTGCATATTTGTTACACCAAATTCAACATCGACCGCGAGAACCGCATAAATACTCAGGGGTCTTGTATGTCATTCAATATTATGGATATGGTCAAAGGACAAGTCAGCGACCAGCTGGTTGGCCAGATCGGGGGTCTGCTTGGCGAAAGCCCGGACAAAGCACGTAACGCAGTAGACAGTGCACTTCCAACACTACTCGCGGGAATCGGTGAATCTGCTCAGGACGCCAATGGTGCAGACGCACTAATGAATCTGGTCAACCGACAGGACGACTCCGTGGTCGACAACATCGGCTCTATGATTGGCAGCAATCAGTCATCTGAGTTGATTGAATCAGGTACTCGCGGCCTCGGTTCGATGCTCGGCAGCAACGGTGTTACCACCATGATCAGCGGTCTGGCCGGCCAGACAGGACTCGGCAAAGGTTCAGCAGGTTCGCTGCTTGGTCTCATGACACCCATGGTTGTCGGGCAACTCAAGCGCAAGGCTAGCGCAGACGGACTCAATGCAAGTGGTCTTGCCAGCATGCTGAAAGGCCAGGGTAGTAATATTTCTGCAGCCATGCCAGCGGGCATGATTGGTCACCTTGAAGCCGCAGGCTTTGGTGAAGCGCGTACTTCAGGTGGTGGATTTTCCGGTGGCAAAGTAGCAGCAGGTGCTGCAGCAGCTACCGCTGGAGTAGCCGCAGCCGCAGGTACTGTCGGACGCGGAGCGAGCAACGCTGCATCAGGTGCCGCTAATACAGCACGTGGTGCTGCAAGCTCTGCCGGTGATGCAGCTCGCGGTGCTGCAAGCTCCGCCGCTAATACAGCTCGCGGTGCTGCAAGCTCTGCCGGTGATGCAGCTCG
>CAYPDN010000046.1:0-9928 GCA_964409445.1 uncultured Granulosicoccaceae bacterium | reverse complement strand
GCTCCGCCGCTAATACAGCTCGCGGTGCTGCAAGCTCTGCCGGTGATGCAGCTCGTGGTGCTGCAAGCTCTGCCAGAGGTGCTGTCAGTGGTGCTGCAGGCAGCGCGGCAGACGCAACCCGCGGTGCAGCTGGTGCAGCCGGCCGAGGTGTAAGCAATGCTGCCGGTGCTGCAACTGGTGCGGTATCCGGTGCCGGAAGAGCAGTATCCGGTGCTGCCGGTAGCGCCGCAGACGCAACCAGAAACGCTGCCGGATCTGTCGGCCGTACAGCTGGCAATGCTGCAGACTCCGCTCGTAGCGCGGCAGGTAATGTTGCAGACTCTGCTCGCGGTGCAGCAAGCTCAGCAGGTCGCGCCGTAGACAGAGGCGTTGACGCTGCAGGTAACAAAGTCGGTGGTGCAGTAGACAGCACTCGCAATGCTGCAGGCAATGCCGCACGCAGTGCCACTAACACAGCTCGCAACGCGACAGACACCGCACGCACAACAGCTACCGGTACTGCAGACCATATGGCCCCCCGCAAAAGTGGTGGTTTCTGGAAATGGTTGATTCCGTTGTTACTTGCCGTACTGGCATGGTTCGGCTTCAAAAGCCTCAGCGACAAAGATGTCGATGTTTCAGGTGCCGGTACCGAAGCAACTGAAGCTGCAAGCGCCGCGTCTGGTGAACTATCAGGTAAGTTTGGTGACTTCTTTGGCTCAACCGCGGGCACTCTTGAAGGCATCACCGATGCCGACAGCGCTACTGCAGCCCTGCCAGATCTTGAAAAAGCAAGTGAGTCTCTTGGCGGACTGAGCAGCATGGTTGCAGATGGCGGCGATACCGCCAAGTCAGCCGTATCAGGTGCTCTGGGTGAAGGTATGGATAAGCTTGGACCAGTAGTAGAAAAACTCCAGGGTGATTCAGGTATCTGGGGTGTTCTTGAGCCGGTAGTTGGCCCGATGATGGAAACACTGAAAGGCATGATGTAAGCAAAGCAAAACTTACAATAAAGCGGTACACCGAGCCCCGCACTTGCGGGGCTTTTTTTTGGGTACTATATACGCACATATGAGAAACATACTGAAATACGTTACCGATATAATTGCAGTTGTATTTGCAGTTTTGTTTCATGCACCCGGCAAAAGGTTTGATGAAATTGTTGGCAGTGAACAGGATAAATATACCGGGCTTACAGGAAGCAATGCAGTGGTAACAGAAGTAGTCACAAAGGACTCCGGCATGGTCCGTTACTCAGGCAGTAACTGGAGAGCACGGCTTTCAGAGAAAAGTAATTCCACAAGTATCGACGTCGGTGAGAAAGTAACCATTGATTTATCAGAGGGAAATATTCTGTATGTCACCTGGTGCATGAATGCTAGCTAGCCGGCGCCAATCCAGAAGTTGTTTTCGTATATTGTGGATGTGAACAAGTACGGTGGATAAGACTGCACATCCACCATGACATTGCTGGTGGATGCGCAAGCCCCCTGATGCTAAAAAGGCACCCTGTGAAAACTATACTTCACTTAGTTGCCAGCGAAACTCTCCATCGAGCGAACTACCAGCCTGCATTACTCACAAGGCGACCGAAAAACTTGAACATTTAGCTACTTTTATAGAGTTTAATGGCGAATTAACTTGTATCTAAAAATGACAGACTGTCTATTCGACACCAGAGACAAATGTCGCGTCACATCTCGCCCGATCCCCACTAAGCAGAATCCACCGTCACAACTGCATGTGCAGCGACACCCAGCTCTTCACCTGTAAAACCAAGCTTCTCACTGGTAGTTGCTTTAACGTTGACTCGGTCATTATCAATTCCGAGATCTGCAGCAACACTTGCAGCCATTGAAGCAACGAATGGCGAGAGCTTGGGTCTTTCAGCAACAATCGTGATATCTGCGTTGTTACAGATGTAACCACGCTCAGTCAGCAACTCTACTACTCGACGCAAAAGCACCCTGCTGTCGATACCTTTGTAAGCATCATCTGTATCAGGGAAATGTCTGCCGATATCACCAAGCGCACAGGCACCAAGAAGCGCATCCGTAAGCGCGTGCAATGCGACATCACCATCGCTGTGTGCTTTAAACCCCTTGCTGTGTGGCACTTTGATTCCACACAGCATCAAATGATCGCCTTCACAAAAAGCATGTACGTCATAACCGTGGCCTATGCGCATTGCGAAATCCTTTAAGGTTAAACGGCCTGGAGTTTAAACAGCCTGAGCTGACAGGTACTGCTCTGCCAGCACCAGATCAGTGGGCGTAGTTACTTTGATATTATCCGTGCTGCACTCAACCAGCTTTGGCGAGTAACCTGCATATTGCATTGCAGATGCCTCATCAGTGATCTCAACGCCCTCTTCCAGGGCTTTATTCAGCGCATCGAATAGTGCAGCGAACGGAAACAGCTGCGGTGTTGCAGCACGCCATAACGTACTGCGGTCGATAGTCTCTGTTGTTCGCATATCATTATCTGCGCGCTTAATAGTATCAACCACCGGCATAGCCAGCAGACCGCCATTAAGGTCATCGCCTACTTCACTGATTAAGCGATTTATCTCTGCCACTCTGACACAAGGGCGTGCGGCATCGTGAACCATCACTCCACTGCCGGGTGCCGCATCACTCGCCAGGTGCAGTAATCCATTTCTGACAGACTCTGCACGACTGGCACCACCGATACACGTATCTACCGCGGAGTTGGTGATCATCTGGCCTTGCTGCTCAAAAGCCACTTCATCAAGCACCACTACTATTTTCTTTATCGATTCAAGTTTCAGCAGTCTGTCAATGGTGTGGGTAAGGATTGTAGCGCCAGCTACTTTCAGGTACTGCTTCGGTTTATCGCTATTCATCCGTGAACCGACACCGGCTGCTGGTATCACTGCATAGAGAGAACCGGTACTCACACCTGGCTCACTACCAGGTTCATTGCAACTGCCTGTCTTGCCACTTAACTGGCCGCCTGTCTGGCTGCGTTTGAGATGCATTGCGCGCAAGGTTGTCATCAGGCGCGACATCTACTTTTTCACCAACAAACTGGTAGAAGGTTTCGCCCTCGCCTATCAT
The DNA here is from genome assembly GCA_964409445.1 of uncultured Granulosicoccaceae bacterium. Taxonomy (GTDB): domain Bacteria; phylum Pseudomonadota; class Gammaproteobacteria; order Granulosicoccales; family Granulosicoccaceae. The sequence continues at coordinate 6,869 of CAYPDN010000046.1, read as the reverse complement.
GCCAAGCTCTCCACGGGCACGCTCTTCGATTTCACCCAAACCACTTTGCAAGTCTGCAACTTCTGCGCGCAGAGCACTGTTTATATCTCTTTGTTCTTCGAGCTGTTCTGACAAGCGATCGATTTCTGCCTGGTGGTTTTTAACTTCACGCACGCTGCCGTTGCCGACCCACAAACGCCACTGCAAAACAAAAAACATAACTGCCAATATGGTGATCAGACCTTTCATGATGAGTGCTCTCGCCGGCGCTTAGCGTTCACTATACAGCTTGTTTAAAGGCAGACTTACCGGCATAAATAGCGCGGCTACCGAGTTTTTCTTCTATTCGCAGCAGCTGATTGTATTTGGCTATGCGATCAGAGCGGGATAATGATCCGGTTTTGATTTGCCCGGCATTGGTGGCCACGGAAAGATCTGCAATTGTCGTATCTTCGGTTTCACCAGAGCGATGCGATGTTACCGTTGTGTAGCCCGCTTTGTGGGCCATATCAATGGTGCGCAGAGTCTCTGTTAGCGTGCCAATCTGGTTGACTTTAATCAGCACCGAGTTGGCAATTGAGCGCTCTATACCCTGCGCCAGAATTTTGGGATTAGTGACAAATAGATCGTCTCCGACCAGCTGCACTTTATCACCGGTTTTTTCAGTCAGAAGTTTCCAGCCGTCCCAGTCGTTTTCATCCATACCGTCTTCGATAGAGATTATCGGATAGCGATCCACCCAGTCGGCAAGATAGTCGGTAAATTCAGCACTGTTAAACTTTCGATTTTCAGAAGCAAGATCATAGACACCATTCTCACAGAATTCCGAGCTCGCAGCATCCAGTGCAAGAAATACATCCTTGCCTGCGGAGAATCCAGCTTTATCAATCGCTTCAAGTATGGCTTCTATCGCCGCTTCATTAGACGGCAAATCCGGCGCGAAACCACCTTCGTCTCCAACCGCTGTATTCATGCCTTTGGAAGACAGGACTTTTTTCAGTGTATGAAAAATCTCGGCACCACAGCGCAGCGCTTCCGAGAAAGATGCAGCACCGACGGGCATGACCATGAATTCCTGCAGATCAACGCTGTTGTCTGCATGTGAGCCACCGTTGATGATATTCATCATTGGTACTGGCAGTGTAACCGCACTATCCCCACCAAGATATTCAAACAACATTTGCTTTTTACTAATCGCGGCCGTATGCGCACACGCCATAGAGACAGCGAGCAATGCGTTGGCACCCAGACGATCTTTATTTTCAGTACCGTCAAGCTTTAACATCGCTTCATCAATGTCTTCCTGAGCAGTGACATCCATGCCTTTTATTGCATCTGCCAGCTCGCCATTTACATTGGCCACCGCTTTGGTAACACCCTTGCCGAGGTATCGGGACTTGTCACCATCACGCAGTTCGAGTGCTTCGCGCTCGCCGGTAGATGCACCGGAGGGCACAGCTGCTCGTCCCATTTCACCGGAGGCGAGTGTTACCTCAGCTTCAAGCGTCGGGTTACCGCGGGAATCGATAATCTCGCGGGCGTGAATTTTAGAAATCGCGGTCATGTTATCTCCGTTGAGTTTTTATAATCTTGGCTCTTTGCAGCTGGCCTGGTTCATCTGGCTTGGTTCATTTGGCTTGTTCGTCAGGCTGGAATCTGCAAAAACTGATTCTCGGGCATTACACCAGCTTTGGTTATCGCATCAATTTCCACCAGTGTGCCAAGCAGTGAATCCATTTCTGACAACGGATAGGCGTTGGGCCCATCACTTAACGCTTTGTCCGGATCAGGGTGCGTTTCCATAAATAATCCTGCGACACCTGCTGCAACAGATGCGCGCGCTAACACCGGTACAAACTGGCGCTGGCCACCAGACGTACTGCCAAGCCCTCCCGGTTGTTGCACCGAATGCGTTGCATCAAATACTACGGGACAACCAGTCTCCCGCATAATTGCAAGGCCACGCATGTCGGACACAAGTGTACGATAGCCAAAACTGACACCGCGCTCACACAGCATAATGCTCTGATTGCCGGTTGCCAGTGCTTTGCTGACAACGTTCTGCATATCTTCAGGTGCCATAAACTGACCCTTTTTGATATTCACAGGTTTACCAGCTGCTGCGACTCGTTGAATAAAATTGGTTTGACGACACAAAAACGCCGGTGTCTGCATAACATCAACAACCGACGCCACTTCATCAATGGGCGTATCTTCATGTACATCTGTGATAATAGGGACGCTAAATTCAGTGCGAACTTTCTCGAGCAATCGCAAGCCTTCTGCCATACCCGGACCACGATAACTTGATACTGAAGATCGGTTGGCTTTATCGAATGATGATTTGTAGATCAAAGGCACATTATGCTTTTCGGCGATCTTTGTCAGTGTCTCGGCAGTTTTGAATGTTGTCTCTTCGTTTTCAATGACGCAGTTCCCTGCTATCAGAAACAAAGGGTGCGCCAGGCCGGCATCAAAGCCGCAAAGCTTCATCTAAGAAGCTTCCACAGCAACGTCGGCGGTACTATCGGTAGCATTGGCGGCAGCACTGGCGGCATAAGCAATTGCAGCCTCTACAAAGCCGCTGAAGAGCGGATGTCCGTCACGCGGATTGGAACGGTACTCCGGGTGATACTGACAACCGACAAACCACGGATGATCACCAAGCTCAACGACCTCAACCAATGGTTCTTCATCGGCGGAGCGACCGGACACTATCAATCCGTGACTGACTAGTTTATCGAGGTAACGATTATTAAACTCATAGCGATGGCGGTGGCGCTCTACTATTACATCGGCGCTGTACAAAGAATGTGCGATGGTACCGCTGGTCAGGTGACATGATTGGCCACCGAGACGCATGGTGCCACCGAGATCCGTACTGGAATCGCGATGTTCAACTTTACCGTCACGCTGCTGCCATTCCGTGATCAGGCCAATCACGGGCTCGGGGCACTGAGCATCAAATTCAGTGCTGTTGGCGTTTTTAATGCCAACCACATTGCGAGCAAACTCAATTACTGCTATCTGCATCCCCAGGCAAATGCCAAGGTACGGAATTTTTCTCTCACGCGCATACTGCGCCGCTTTAATTTTGCCTTCGACACCGCGCGAGCCAAAGCCACCGGGCACCAGAATCGCATCAACTTCTTCAAGCGGAGACAGATCACCGTCTTTCATCACTTCACTGTCAATATAGTGAATGACTACTTTGGTCTTGCTGCCTATACCCGCGTGTGACAACGCTTCATTTAAAGACTTGTAGGACTCGGTCAGTTCGGTGTACTTGCCAACCATGCCTATTACAACCTCACGCTCCGGGTGGAGCAAGCCGTCAACTACTCTGTCCCACTCCTGCAGATCGGCAGGTGGCGCATCGACTGCCAGCTTGCGCAGCACAATGTCATCAAGACCCTGATTGTGAAGAACGCTCGGGATGTCGTAGATACAAGAGACGTCTATCGCACTTACCACTGCCTCTTCAGCAACATTGGTAAACAACGCAATTTTCTTGCGCTCGCTCGATGGCAACATGCGATCGGAACGACAGATCAGGATGTCTGGCTGAATACCGATTGAACGCAACTCTTTAACCGAGTGCTGCGTTGGTTTGGTTTTCATTTCTCCAGCGGTATTTATATAAGGTATCAGTGTCAGGTGGATAAACAGCGCCCCCTCAGGCCCCTGTTCAATACCCAGCTGTCTGATCGCTTCCAGAAATGGCAGAGATTCGATATCACCAACTGTGCCGCCAATCTCTACCAGAGCGAAGTCGACATCACTGGCTCCCTCGCGCACGAGACGGATAATCTCGTCAGTGATATGAGGGATCACCTGAACTGTCGCGCCGAGGTAGTCACCGCGACGTTCGCGAGCAATCACATTCTCGTAGACACGCCCGGTGGTAAAGTTATTCTTCTGCCCCATCTGTACACGAACGAATCTTTCGTAGTGGCCAAGATCGAGGTCTGTCTCCGCGCCATCATCAGTGACGAACACCTCGCCGTGCTGAAACGGGCTCATGGTGCCCGGGTCCACATTAATGTACGGGTCGAGCTTTAATAAAGTGACACTGAGGCCGCGTGACTCAAGCAATGCAGCTAGAGATGCGGCTGCTATTCCCTTGCCGAGAGACGATACAACGCCGCCAGTCACGAATATGAATCGCGTCATTGATTCGCTCTGGAAATTAGTGTGGATGAGGTACTCAAGATGGGACTGCAGATTACCAGAAGCACCGCGAACGGACAATGACCAGAGTCATCACAACGCTTTTCACAACTGATACAGTCAGCTCTTTGTAATGCGCAAAGCTCTTGATAAAAAGCCATTTAGCCCAGCGATTACACGAGCATTTCGAGCGACAATTTAATTACATTATGCATTACCAATTGGCCAGATAACTTCCAGTGCCTGAGCGACAATTGGTAATGAAAAAATGACTTGCAAATGCATTAAAGAATAAACCCCGGCCCACAAATATCCACCAGTTTGTCATCACAAAATACCAATACTATTCGGCTTCGCTGCCACGGCGGAATGCGCCGTTGCTGCAACAGAGACTTCACCGAAAAAGAGTGCCCTGCCGGATCAGGTCGCCATCGCTCACCACCACGTCGATTGCGCACACGCAAAGGTTGTCCCGCATACGCTTTTAGATTTTGCTGCGATGAAACATCCAAACGCCAGTTCAGTTCAGGAATGACAAGCGGCACAGAGGTGTCTTCCCAGTGGTATTCAAAATCCGCCAGCGGCTCGAAACTGTCTCTCTCAGCTATGAAAAGTGTTTCCTGATAGCGCGCAATCTGGGCAGCACCGAAGTTGATCCTGCCCTGGGCACCTTCATCATCCGTGCTGACGAGATCATTCAGAATCTGTTGCAACTGATTTGCCGAAGGGTTTTGAAATCCATGGTGACCAATCCAGTATCTCAACAGGTTTTTTTTCCGCGCTTCAGACAGTGTTTTTAGATGCACTACCGACAACGGCAGCGAACCGGCAGCGCTGGCATCTGCGCCAGTATGCATACCTGAACCGGCCCCTGAGTCTGCCCCTGTATCCACCAAATCCAGCTCTGCCAGATTGCGCAACAGCTCCATGGTTTCTGCACAATGCGACGCGCTGCGGGAAATATTCGACAATACCTGCGGCCAGCGCTGCGCTACCGACGGCAACAATTCATTCCTTAAATAGTTGCGATCGTAGTTCAGGTCTGTATTACTCGGATCTTCACACCAGTGAAGTGCATAATCACTGGCGTAGCGCAAAATATCAGCGCGGGAGCAGTGCAGTAGCGGGCGCAGAAGGTAGCCTTCGCCAAATTTGCGAAGCTCTGGCATTGATGCCAGTCCAGACACACCGGCACCACGGAAAAGCTGCAATAGCAGCGTCTCAGCCTGGTCATCCGCATGATGGGCAGTGCAGAGATACTCACCGGGTTGCAGCTGCTCGCACAATGCGTCATAGCGTACATCGCGGGCCGCAGCCTCGGGGCTCAATCCGGATTGAAGATCAACAGTCACCGCTACACTCGCAAATTCAACATCAAGACTGGCGCAAAAGGAAGAACAAAAATCACCCCACTGAGCACTCTGATGCTGCAAACCATGATCAATATAAATTGCCCTGACAGCACATTGGCTTGAGGTTCTTAGAGCTGCCGCCAGTGACAATAGTACAACCGAATCAACACCACCACTTAATGCGATCAGTAGCGAAGGTATTTTGGAATTAGGTGGCGTTTGGATTGTTGAATGGGTTATTCCCGGTCTTCGATCCTGTGACTGGCCGAGCGAACAATCAATGGACGCACCAGTTTCAATAACCGCAGCTGGTGATGTCAGTCGATAAATCGATGCCTGAAAGCGCGCCACAAAGGACGCGCTGTGATCAGGATTCTTTGAACTCACCGAAGCTGCGCAGTCTTTCACTGCGATGGCGAATTAAATCGTCAAACAACATTGAAGACAACTGACTGAGATCTTCGACCAGCGTTTCCTCAAGAGCTTTTGCTATCGCGGTGTGATCACGATGCGCACCACCACATGGTTCTGTGATAATACGATCAATTAACCCGAGCTCTTTTAAACGTTCACTGGTAATACCCATAGCCTGGGCTGCATCCGGCGCTTTGTCTGCACTTTTCCATAAAATAGACGCACAGCCTTCCGGTGAGATAACACTGTAAGTACTGTACTGCAACATGTTCAGTCGATCGCCAATGCCGATCGCAAGCGCACCACCTGATCCTCCTTCTCCTATCACGGTGCAAATTATCGGGGTACGTAAATCGGCCATGGTAATAAGGTTACGAGCAATTGCTTCACTTTGGCCCCGCTCCTCTGCGCCAATTCCGGGGTAGGCTCCAGGGGTGTCGATCAGTGTTATTAGCGGCAGGTGAAACTTCTCGGCAAACTTCATTACCCGCAGCGCTTTGCGATAACCTTCCGGTTTTGGCATACCGAAATTACGGTGCAGATTACCTTTGGTATCACGGCCTTTTTGATGACCGATTATCGCAACCGCCTGGCCACGCAATCTGCCAACACCGGTGATGATCGCAGGATCATCTGCAAACGCTCTGTCACCATGCATTTCTTCAAACTCGGTGAAGATAGCTTCGATGTAGTCCTGGGTAAACGGTCGGTTCGGGTGACGTGCTACCTGTGATACCTGCCACGGGTCGAGCTTTGCAAAGATCGATTCAGTCAGCTTGTTGCATTTGGTCTGGAGCACCGAAATTTCTTCAGCAACATCAATATCAACATCGTCGGTGGCGCTACTGAGCTCTTCAATTTTCGCCTGAAGATCCGCAATAGGTTGTTCAAATGCCAGGTAGCTGGGATTCATTATTATGGCCGGGAGATTTCAGTATTGATGTGGCTGATCGT
>CAYPDN010000045.1:7815-16385 GCA_964409445.1 uncultured Granulosicoccaceae bacterium | reverse complement strand
TTACAGAGAGTGGCGAGTACGCTTGTTGCTCTGTCTTGTCGCTCTAGCTTGGCATGGATGCCAAGACAAAACGATAAATAAAGTAAGAGCGATAAGCCTACTCGTAAAGTAAAGATAACGCGATTAGCCAGAGCAACAAGCCAAAAAAAAACCAAAAACAAAAAGCAAAACCCACAAAAAAATCACCCGCCAAAAGGCGGGTGATTCAACTTACTTCTGTTTTCTAGAGACTTCTTTGGTAAATGATATCTAGCGTGTGCCGTAGATAACCATTGTTTTGCCACGTGCATGAATGAGACCGCGATCTTCAAGGTCTTTCAATACACGACCCACCATTTCTCTGGAGCATCCAACGATGCGCGCGATTTCTTGACGGGTAATGCGGATCTGCATGCCGTCAGGGTGGGTGATTGAATCAGGTTGCTTGGCAAGGTCAAGCAGCGTGGAAGCAACACGGCCAGTGACATCGAGGAATGCAAGGTCACGCACTTTTGTGCTGGTCTTACGCAACCGCGATGCAAGTTGTGTTGTTAGTGCAAATAGTATTTCCGGTGACTGGTCGGCCAGGCGTCGGAACTGTTCGTAATTGATTTCAGCGACTTCGCATTTATTACGGGCTACAACCCACGCACTGCGTTCACTGTCTTCTTCAAACAGACCCATCTCACCGAAGAAGTCACCGTTATTAAGATAGGCGAGTACGATCTCTCGTCCTTCATCGTCTTCAATAACCACACTGACCGAACCATCGACCATGTAGTAGAGCGTATCCGGCTTGTCACCGTGATGGATTATCGTTGTCTTTGCTGGATACTGTCTGCGATGGCTATGGCGCAATAAAGTTTCGAGCCATTCCGCTTTCGCAGGAGCATTACGTGGTGGCAGCATTTCCGTTCTCCGGGGTATTCAGGTAGCGCGTTAATCTGCGCTTTATGCGTTTACATGGAGGACGGAGCAAAAAACGTTCTCAGAGTGGACGTCTCGCTGTTTAGAATGTTCTTTTTATCAACTTAAGTTGATACAACTCACATAATCTGACCGTATACTGGTCAATTTGTTCGGAGATTCAATGAAAGCACGAGTGAAATGGCTGGATCACATGAGCTTTGTCGCTGAATCCGGCAGTGGCCACAGCATCGTCCTGGATGGCTCGCCCGATCATGGCGGTCGTGATCTTGGAATCCGGCCTATGGAATCCGTGTTGATTGGTCTCGGTGCCTGTTCCGCCTTTGATGTCATTCTGATGCTGAAAAAAGCGCGCCAGAATGTGCGCGATTGTGAGGTAGTGCTGGAGGCTGAGAGGGCAGATGCGGTACCGGCGGTTTTTACTAAGGTAGAGATGGTTTTTAAAATCGACGGCACGGATCTGTCAAAGAAGCAGGTGGACAGGGCAGTGTCATTATCAGCAGAAAAATATTGTTCAGTCTCGAAGATGCTGGAAGAATCTGTCGAAATTACCCATCGGGTTGAACTTTCGCCGGATTCACTCGCCGAATGATCTATTCCTGATGGCTATCTGCTGGTTTATGCTGCAGTGCAGCAAGGTAGGGATGTTACATACTGAAAAACATCCTAATGTATGGATTTTATTAAAGATTTAGCAATGAAAAAATGAAGGGATCGAGTTGCGTCGCAACAACTCAATGATATAATTGGTCTCATAAGTTTCCTCCTCCATCCTCCTACGGTGGTTAGACGCGGCCTGTTTCAGGCCGCGTCGTTTTAATTAAGAATCTCAACTTTTCCGGATAATGCCGCTGGCACTGTAATTGTGGCGGTGATTTAGCGCGCTCAGGCCTTGTGTAATGGCCAGTTGTCTACTAAAATGGAGGGCTTTTCCGGACATAATGTCCACCCCTGTTTTCCACGCCTTGTTTGGAGTTGCGATGAAAACCTTTAGTGCCAAGCCGGCCGAGGTAAAACGTCAGTGGTTTATTATCGATGCTGAGGGCAAAACCCTTGGTCGTCTCGCCAGTGAGTGCGCAAGAATCTTGCGTGGCAAGCACAAGCCTGAGTACACCCCTCATGTTGACACCGGCGACTATATTGTTGTGATCAACGCCGAGAAAGTGGCGGTGACTGGAAAAAAGGCAACAGACAAAATTTATCATCACCATACAGGCTACATTGGCAACCTGAAGTCAGTGAGCTTTGAAAAAATGCAGGAGCGTGCTCCGGGGCGTCCAATTCAGCTGGCGGTGAAAGGTATGCTGCCAAAAAATGCGCTCGGCAGAGCAATGATCCGGAAGTTAAAAATTTATCCCGGGAAAGAGCATCGTCACGCGGCACAGATGCCGGAACCGCTCGAACTTCGATAAGCCCCTAATATTTTGCGCCTTACTTATAAAGTCATTTATTAAGTAAGGACGAAAGACCGAACAAGGTTATAAACACATGGCTCAACAGCACTATTACGGAACCGGACGTCGAAAGTCTTCCAGCGCGCGTGTCTTCATGCAGGCTGGCAAGGGCGACATTACTGTCAACAGCCGTCCACTTGATGAGTACTTCGGTCGTGAGACTGCACGCATGATTGTACGTCAGCCACTTGAAACTCTTGAAGTGACAGACAAGTTTGATTTCAACATCACAGTTTCAGGTGGTGGTAACAGCGGACAGGCTGGTGCGATCCGTCACGGTATTGCAAGAGCGTTGCTCAAGTATGATACCGAGAATCGTTCTGAGCTGCGTAAGGCTGGCTTCCTGACTCGTGATGCGAGAGAAGTGGAGCGTAAGAAAGTCGGATTGCGAAAGGCACGTCGCGCTACTCAGTTCTCAAAGCGATAGCAGCAATTCAGCCGGCACACATCCGGCAAAGAAAAGCATCGAAGAAGCCCGCTACCAGCGGGCTTTTTGGTTTTTGGGCGTGGGGATTTTAGCGAAGCCTGAAAGCCGCCTCGAGGTTTTTTAAAGATGCCAGGTTGTGCGCGCTGGTGTAGAGGTCAAGGTGTGGAAGCACAGCAAATAAAGACTTCTCAACAGGCAGTGGCTCGGGGTTTGTGCCCCGACCCAGTAACGGATTTACCCAGACCACCTTGCGACACTTAGATTTTATCTGCAGTATTTCATCCACCAGATCGTCTGGCTCGCCACTGTCGTAACCGTCGCTGAAGACAATCACGATGGTATTGTTGTGCAGCACCTGGCTTGCGTGGTTTTGATTAAAGTTTTTTAGAGACTCGGCAATGCGAGTGCCGCCAAGCCATCCACTGGAAAGGTTTTTAAGTTTGTTCTCCAGTCGCTGCGTGCTCTTGTCTTTCAGTTCAGCTCCGATGTGAATCAGATCGGTGTGAAAGGCGTAGGCATCGGTATCCTTAAAGACCTGTAAAAGGCCGCGTGCAAATCTTAAAAACAGGTAGCTGTAGATCTCCATTGACTGGCTAACGTCGAGTAGCAATAGAAACCGCGCCGGAGATTTTTGTTTGCGCCGAAAGTGCAGCTCAAACGGCCAGCCGTTGTGACGCAAGCTGTTGCGCGCAGTTCGGCGCGGGTCCAGTTGTCCACGTATGCGGTCTTGTTTTGCACGGCGACGCAACCGCTTTTGTACACGGCGCGATAAGTCGTCGACAATACGTTCGATACGTCGCATGTCGTGCGGATTAAACACAAATCGGAAATCGCGTTGCGATAGTGTTCGTGCGTCGCTGGCACCACCTGAGTGTACGTCAATGGTATCGGTGTGGCCCGCCAGCGTCTTTTCCTGTGCCAGTGATTCAGAAAAATAAGATAGACCTGTGGTTTCAGAGCCTCGTGTTTGGTTGTTGGTTGCAGTTGTGTCGGATTGTTCTTCGCCAGCCCCTGGAGCCCACCAGTATATTTTGAACAGAATCGGAAACTCACACCACTGCGAATGGGTTTGGCAGAAAATACACCGCAACGCATCACGCAACAGAACCTCAGATGTCAGCGCACCCTGAGTGACAATAAGATGAGCGGCCTTAATATCTGCGCTGTTTAAGTTATAGCCGTTTGAGCGCAGCAGGTGTACAAAACCGAACAGGCGATTTGTTATAAATGCATCGGCGCTGGCAGCTTGGCTCTGTCTCATTTTTCGGTTTTATATAAAGCGGTATAACTATGCATACAGTGTTGCTTACCGATTTACTGATTAATTTGAATTCACAGCATGATTACTGTTATGCGCCATGACGTTTCTTATCCACTCTGCGTTAGCCTGCTCCCTGTCTGTTCTCGTTTTTAGTAAGCAGCCCAGTGTGGTCTCAATTTCAGTTAGCGAGCTATTTAAATCATCGACTTGAACCTGAAGCAGTGCGCTCGTCCAGTCGAGGGTTTCTGCAATGCCGGGTGTTTTTTTAAGATCCTGTTGTCGCAAATTTTGAATGAAGGATACAATTGATTCTGCCAGGTCTTTTTGTATGTCTGGCATGTGGCTCTGCAGGATTTGAAGTTCTTTTTTATACGACGGAAAGTCGACAAAGTGGTACAGGCATCGTCGTCGCAGCGCATCACTTAAGTCTCGTGTGGCATTTGATGTCAGAATCACTATTGGCTTGTGTTTGGCAGTGATGGTGCCAATCTCAGGTATCGTAATCTGAAATTCGGCCAGTACCTCGAGGAGAAAAGCTTCAAACTCATCGTCGGCGCGATCAATCTCGTCGATCAGAAGTACCGAGGGTGTATCGGAAGTGATGGCCTGCAGGAGCGGGCGTTTGAGTAGAAAGGCTTCGGAGAATATTTCCTCTTCAGTGGCAGTAGTGGAAGCACCAGCCTGTTCTCTCAGACGGACTGTCATTAACTGTCTTTGGTAATTCCACTCATACAGTGCCATGTTACTGTCGAGGCCTTCGTAGCACTGCAGGCGCACTAACGGAGAGTCATTGTATCTGGCAAGGGCTATGGCTACTGCTGTCTTGCCAACACCCGCATCGCCTTCCAGTAGTACCGGTCTTTGCAGTGCGCTTGCAAGATGCAGTGTGGTAGCGAGATCAGCACCTGCGATATATCCACAATCAGCCAGACCTTGCGCGAGTTTATCGGTCTCATTCATTGTTTAGTGCCGCATTGCAGCCTTAATAGACAGAGTATTGTTATATTAACCGATCCGCCGCGCTATCCACTGATGAAAGTGCAGAGTGTGTTGATCCATCACCGGAGAAAACACGCCTCCCTGATAAGCCGGGGATTGTCTGCCAGCCTGCATGCCTTCAACGGCGAAAATATCTTCGCTGAAAACCTCGCGCCACGATTCGATCATGGATTTTCTGTGCTCGGCATATTTTGCATCAGTTGCAACCTCACCCAGAAACATCAGCTGTACTCTTTCCAGTGATGTTGTCTCGTCGATTGGCAGGATTGTCATGGTAAAGAAATGATCGGATTGCAAACCCAGTAAAGTGTTTGGATACAGTGCCGGATACTCTGCGAAGTTCTTTTCATTTGCCGGCCAGCTGCTGATACTGCCGGTGTCGCCCGCTGGTGTGGTGTAACTGCTTGAGCCCTGGCCCGCGTAATTCTCACCGCGATCAATATCGTAGTGTTTCTCAAGTGGCGAATACGAATTAAGCCCCGGATGTACCCACGGTAGATGGTATGCCTCTAAAAAGTTTTCCACTGCAAGCTTCCAGTTACTTTTAACGACTAATTCCATTTTTGCATCGGTTCCCGGTGAAAGCTCTGTAAGTGTGTCTGCATTCACCCACTTGCTCCACCGGTTTATTAACGGAGCTATAAATTCATTGAATGGTTCTGCATCACCGGATAGATTAATAAAAATATTATCCATCCATAGTTCAGCTCTGATTGGTTTTAAACCGTTTACCGATGGGTCGAAATCTTTATGCTGATTGCTGTCGGTACCGCCAATCATAGGTGTGCCTTTGAGATTCCCTGCAAAGTCGTACGCCCAGCTATGGTATTTGCAGCGAATTAGCCCGGTGCCGAGCTTGCCGGCATCAGTTACCAGCTGCATGCCTCTGTGGCTGCAGACATTGTGAAATACCCGCAACTCACCTTCAGAGTTTCTGGTTAATAGAATGGGGTAGCCCATAAAGTTAACTGGCACCGCCCAGTCAACCGGGACATCTGAACCGAAGCCGATACAGGCCCAGCTGTTTGACATGACATTGTCACGGTCGAGTTTGAATGCTGTTGAATCTGTATAGCATTCGTTGGGCAAGCCATTGGCGGTTTCAATTGGCTGTAGTACCCGATCAAGGTGCAGGTTGATTTTTGTTTCCTGATTCAATTTCTTCACCTCAAAGACGCTGGTGGATATCTGTCTCGATTATCTGTGATGGCCGAAGGAGTTGCAATTCGGGTCAAACTTTTGTGTGTCAGCTTAGTGCTTTGTTGGCCTCAGTTGCAAAATGAAGGTCGCAAAACAGCATCCTCAGCACTTAACTGGTGCGATTAGCCTGATCGGATTCATTCCGTAGCTCAACCAGCTCGGCAACGATAGAGATGGCGATTTCGGCAGCGCTGCGACTGCCGATGGAAAGGCCCACCGGACCGTGTAATCTTGCAACGTTTTCAACGCCAATGTCATGCAGTCGTTTTCTGCGTCGTTCGTTGTTCGCTCGTGAGCCCAGCGCACCGACGTACCAGGCGTTAGATGGCAGTGCTTCAATCAGCGCAGAATCGTCCAGATTAGAATCATGGGTTAATGCCAGTACAACACTGTGATGATCGGTCGCGTGTTCGAGCACTGCTTCATCAGGCAGAGTCGAAACCAAAGTACACCCTGGGACATTAAAACTGCTTGCGTATTCTTCTCTTGGTTCGCAGACGATCACGTCATAGTCCAGTGCCTGTGCAAATTGTGCGACATAGCGAGATAATTGTCCGCCACCGATCAATAAAATACGCCAGCCCGGACCAAATACTTTTCTAATTTGCGATCCGTTGTAGAGAAACTCTACTGTGCGATCAACTATTTCCAATTTTGCGGCAAGTTTCGGGGCAAGCTTTGCTGCATCATCCGCCTTGAGATCAACTGTTCTGGCAAGCCGCTTACGCTCTTTGATTGCAGTACAAATCTCTTTTAGCTCAGTTGAATCATTGAGGCTTTCAAATACTAATTCCAGATGGCCTCCACATGGCAATCCGAAGCGACGTGCTTCATCATCGCTTATCTCATGTGAAAATGCCTGTGCCCGATTTGTATCGTCGATGCGAATTGCCAGCTGCTTTTCAATGCACCCGCCGGAGACCGAACCCACCAGATGTCCGTCGCTGCGAACGGCGGCAATTGAGCCCGGTGGTCTGGGAGACGAACCCCAGGTTTTTGCGACAGTGATCAGTTCAACAGAATGGCCGTTGTCGAGCCAGTCTATGGCCTGATTTAATACTTCGACGTCGCTGTTCTGGATGGTTCCATTGTCTGCCATGGTTAGTTGTCTGTTCCGGCATCTTGCTAAAAGATAGATTGAGCCAACATGGTAGCAGACAGTATTGCCAGAAAGATCAGTGTGATTGTCCGGAACGATCTTTTGTAACGGCTGAAACAAATATGACCAATGTAGAGCCCGGGTATCATCGGCAGAAGCATTATCAGCCATTGGGACAGGGTTTCGCCAACCATCATGCCATTGAATGTTGTAAACAGTGCGGCGTAGATTGGTGTAAGCAACAACAATATGATCATCGTGGTGCGTACTTTGGTGGAGTTCATGGTGGTTAAAAGCAGCATCACCGCGCCACCCAGCCCGCCAATACTGCCGAGTCCACCGAATATCCCCATGACAATACCGCTGAAAAACCAGTAGCCTTTGGAGGGTGTGATCGAAATACGAGATTGTGTCAGCAGTATCAGTGTTGCCAGAAGTACGAGACTTGCGATGGCGATATTCGCTATATTGTCTGGCATTAGCAAAAGCAACTGTAATGCGATTGGTGTGCTGATTGCAGCACCCATAAAAATGATGCCGATGATTTTCCATTCAACATCTAAAGAGATAGAGCGGTAAAACAACAGACTTGCTGATATTTCGAGCAGAATGAGTAGTGGCACTACCTCTTGAGCCGGTACCCAATACGTCATTACCGTGATAATGATGGCCGATAGACCGAATCCTGTGTAGCCTCTGACGATAGCTGCGAAAAAGACGAGTAGCGCTAATAAAGCTGTCATTAGTTCAGCAGCTTCTCGAGAAAAGGTGCTGTATGTGATTTTTTTGATTTCGCTACTTTACCCGGTACACCCTGGGCGATGATGCGTCCGCCACCGTCGCCACCTTCAGGACCAAGATCAATGACCCAGTCGGAGTTGGCCATGAGTTCAAGATTGTGCTCAATCACAATAACGCTGTTGCCGGATTCGACCAGCTGATGCAGAACACCAATGAGTTTATCGACATCGGCCATGTGCAATCCAACAGTTGGTTCATCCAGCACATATAATGTATGGGCGAGCTTTCTGCCGCGCCTGTCCTCTTTGCCGGTGCCTGCTTTCGAAAGTTCTGATACCAGCTTTATGCGCTGGGCTTCACCGCCGGAAAGTGTCGGGCTCTGTTGACCGAGTGTCAGATAACCAAGCCCAACATCTTTCAGCAGCTGCAACGGGTGGGCGATGTTTTTATGTGCACTGAAAAACTCAACTGCTTCATCTATGC
>CAYPDN010000045.1:0-7715 GCA_964409445.1 uncultured Granulosicoccaceae bacterium | reverse complement strand
AACGGGTGGGCGATGTTTTTATGTGCACTGAAAAACTCAACTGCTTCATCTATGCTCATCTGTAAGACATCACCGATGGATTTGCCTTTGTAGAGCACGCTCAGAGTCTCAGAATTAAAGCGCGCTCCCCGGCAAACTTCACACGGTACTTTTACATCTGGCAGAAAGCTCATTTCTATTTTGGTCATACCCTGACCGTCGCAACTTGCGCAGCGACCCTCTGCGACATTGAATGAAAAACGACTGGCGGAATAGCCGCGCACACGGGCTTCGGTGGCGTCGGCAAATATGCGTCTGATGTTGTCCCAGAATCCGATGTAGGTAGCGGGACATGAGCGTGGTGTTTTGCCGATTGGTGTTTGATCCACTTCCAGCACCCTTGATACCGTCTGCCAGCTGCTAATGCTTTGTGCACCAGAGATTTTCACTTTTTTCTTTTTATTCTCACGGCTTAACAGGGCTCTTAAGTTATCAGCAAGTACCGTGCGCACCAGTGTGCTTTTACCGCTGCCGGAAACACCGGTGACTGACACCAGCTTGCCGAGCGGGATTTTTACATCCACCTTTTTAAGGTTGTGAAGAGTTGCCCCTTTGATGCTGATCGCACCGGTATCTTTTTTACGGGTTGGGAAGTAGGGGTGCGACTTTGGTTTCGCCAGTGCACGTCCGGTTACCGATTTTGGATCTTTAACTAGCTGTTTCAGCGTGCCACGGGCTATAACCTCGCCACCCTCAATACCCGCACCAGGTCCGAGATCTATAATGTGATCGGCTCGTCTGATTGTGTCTTCATCATGCTCCACAACAACGATTGTATTGCCTTTCGATCCCAGATCCTCCAGGGTGTCCAGCAGCATTTGGTTATCGCGCGAGTGCAGCCCGATGGTCGGTTCGTCGAGAATATAGCAGACACCTTGTAAATTTGATCCGAGCTGCGAAGCTAATCGTATTCGCTGTGCCTCTCCGCCACTGAGTGTTGGTGCGGCGCGGTCCAGAGTCAGATAAGACAATCCGACCTGATTTAAAAACTGCAGGCGAGAGTTGATTTCAACCAGTATGTCGGTGGCAATTTCCTGATCGCGTCCTTTGAGTTTTAGCTTACTGAACCAGATGCCTGATTCTTTGATCGACATTGCATTGAGCTGTGCAATATTCTGTTTCTGGTATCTCACTGACAAGGCGATTGAATTAAGCCTGTCGCCGTTGCAGCTTGTACAAACAACGTCTTCCTCGTTCTCCTGCAACCAGTAGTTCTCTTCACCGGTTTGTTCTTCATCAAACTCAACACTGCATAGTCCGGTACCGAAGCAGTCTTCACACCAGCCATGTTTGGAATTGTAGGAAAAAAGACGCGGGTCGAGCTCTGGAAAACTTGTGCCACAACTGGTGCACGCGCGTTTAATAGAAAATAAAGTATCTTTCGTTCCACCAGCGACGGCTACCTTCAATACGCCTTTCCCGTAGTCGAGGGCACGCTGCAAAAGTTCTGTGGTTTTATTTCCGTTGCGGGCATTGAGGGTGACTTCACCAACAGGTAAATCAATATCGTGTTCTTTGAAGCGATCGAGCCGTGGCCATGGATCAACTGGTGTTAATTCTCCATCTACTCGCAGTGTTTCAAAACCCCGGTTGTCAGCCCATTTTGCCAGATCGGTGTAATAGCCTTTGCGCGATACAATCAGCGGTGCCAGCACTGATATTTTTTTGCCTTTGTACTTTTTACTGATTTGATCCTGAATGCCTTCGAGCGTTTGTGCATCAATAGGTTTTTCGCAATCGGGGCAGTGTTGCGTGCCGAGCTTTACATACAACAATCGCATGAAGTGATAAAGCTCGGTCATTGTCGCGACCGTGCTTTTGCGACCACCACGGCTTGTGCGTTGCTCTATAGCGACGGTCGGAGGAATACCGAGGATAGCGTCTACATCTGGTCGCGATGCAGGTTGAACGAATTGCCGTGCATAGGCATTGAGTGATTCCAGATAGCGACGTTGGCCTTCGTTAAAAAGAATGTCGAAAGCAAGTGTGCTTTTACCGCTGCCACTGAGCCCTGTAATAACGGTGTACTTGTCGCGGGGAATCTGTACATCGATCTTTTTAAGGTTATGTTCCCGGGCATTGACCACACTGATATCATCACCAGTGTAAACAGCGTGAGATTCATCGACAGTTGCAGCGTCAGGGTTTACACGACTGAATTCGTTTATCGCATTCTCGTATTCAATTAGTGATTTTCCGGTATGACTCTTTTTAACCGACTTTAGTTTCTTTTGTGTGCCAACTGCAATGACAGAACCACCTGCATCACCACCTTCGGGACCGAGATCGATTAACCAGTCTGCATTGCTGATTACGTCGAGGTTATGTTCAACAACAATTAATGAATGTCCTTCATGCAGTAGTTGTTCAAATGCGAACAGCAGCTTTTTGATGTCATCAAAATGGAGTCCGGTTGTCGGCTCGTCAAACAGGAACAGCTTTTTCTCCTCATTTGATTTAGCAGACTTCTTTGCTTTGGCGAGATGTGCAGCAAGCTTTAACCTTTGTGCTTCACCGCCGCTTAAAGTGGGCACTGGCTGGCCCAGCGTCAAATAGCCGAGACCTACGTCAACTAACGGGCTCAGTGCTTTGAGAACTTCTTTATAGTCGGCAAAGAAATCTACCGCATCATCTACTGTCATCTCCAGTGTGTCTGAAATGCTAATGGCAAAGCCTGTTTGCGGGTGTACCAGCTTGATGTCCAGCACTTCTTCACGATAACGGCTGCCGTTGCAAGCGTGGCAGCGCAAATAAACATCACTTAGAAATTGCATTTCTACATGTTCGAATCCATTGCCTGAACAGGTCGGACAGCGCATGCCGGAATTAAAGCTGAAGCTGCTTGCGGTATAGCTGCGTCGTTTGGATTCAGGATCTTCTGCAAACAGCTTGCGAATGCCGTCGAAAGCACCGGTATAACTGACCGGATTCGAGCGAGCTGATTTGCCTATGGGTGACTGATCGACCATCACGACTTCATCGATAGCTTGATGGCCCGTAATAGCTTTGTGTTCGCCTGCAATCTCTGTGGGCTTGCCTTTAATACGGCATAGTGCGCGGTATAACGTGTCTTGAATTAGTGTTGATTTACCTGATCCGCTAACGCCGGTAACACATACCAGTCGGTTTAGTGGAAACTCTACGTCGATACCCTTGAGATTATGTTCTGATGCACCTTTGAGAACGATGCTGTGTTTTGACTTGTCGTTTGTTTTGCGACGGTCGAGATTTTTCTCTCGATTCAGATATGCTGCAGTCAGAGATTTTTTTGCTGACGTCAGTTTTTTTGTATTGCCGAAAAATGAAATCTCACCGCCATGGCTGCCGGGTCCTGGTCCCATATCAATAACTTTGTCTGCCGCGAGAATAATCTGCGGATCATGTTCAACAACGAGCAGGGAGTTACCGGAATCACGCAGTCTTTTAAGAACGCCAATAACGCGGTCGATATCTCTGGGGTGTAAACCGATACTCGGTTCGTCGAGCACAAAGAGAGTATTAACCAGCGAGGTGCCGAGTGCGGTGGTGAGATTTATCCTCTGTACCTCACCGCCACTTAGTGTGCGGGATTGCCTGTCCAGTGTCAGATATCCAAGGCCTACGTCATTGAGGTATTTCAATCGGGATTTTATTTCATCCATTAGCATCCTGGTTGCTTCGTCGAGTGGTGCGGGCAGTTCCAGTGAGTCGAAAAAGCGAATGCAGTTGGATAATGGCAGTTGCATGATGTCGTGCAACAATAAGCCGGGTAGTTTGTTCAACTTTGGCTGGGTCAGCGTGTTGCCGGTAGGTATGAACCGATTTTCAGGTTTTATTACTGCAGATGCATTCTTTGTTGTACCTACCCGCCACCATAGTGCTTCAGGTTTCAGGCGTGCGCCATCACAAGTAATACATGGCGTGTAGGATCGGTACTTTGACAGCAATACACGTACGTGCATTTTATAGCTGCGGGTTTCAAGCCAGTCGAAAAATCTTCGCACGCCATACCAGTGACTGCCATCCCAGTCTCCGACACCTTCAAGAACCCATTTCTTTTGCTTTGCTGTGAGCTTTTTCCACGGAACGTCGGTTGGAATGCCGTGTTTTTTGGAGAACTTGAGTAAGTCTCTCTGACAGATTTCATTTGTTTTGGTTTGCCAGGGTTTTATTGCACCACCCGCGAGCGTTAGTGATTCATTGGGCACAACGAGGTTGTAGTCGATTCCCATTGTGCGACCGAAGCCACGGCACGCATCACATGCACCGAGTGGTGAGTTAAAAGAAAAGAGACTTGGGGTTGGCTCTCTAAAGTGCTTATCGCAGCTGGCGCAAATGAAATCTGCCGAGAAGTGTTCAGCCTTGCCGGCTTTACGGTCGGCATCCAGCGTATACCATGAGGCTTTGCCGCGGCCATGCTTGAACGCTGCTTCCAGCGCTTCAGTGATGCGGCTTTTGTTTTCTGCTGTGAGTCTAAAGCGGTCTTGTATAACTTCGATTGAATCTTTGCGTTGTTTGTGGATTCTTGTATAGCCCTGTCGTTGCAGCCAGGTTTCAATTTCATCAGTGGTAAAGTTGTCCGGTACCTTGACGGTAAAGGTAACCATTGCTCTTTTTGCATCGTCGCCGGCCCCTGTTTTTTTGATGGTTTTTTTGTTGGTTTTTTGGGCAGCGGTGAGACGCTCGGCTGCTATTTGGTCTGCGGTGTCGCGTTCAACTTTTCTACCACAATCCGGACAGTGCAGGTTTGCAGCGCGTGCAAAAAGAAGTTTGAGATGATCGTTAAGCTCGGTCATTGTGCCTACTGTTGAACGGGAAGTTCTGACCGGGTTTGTTTGATCTATCGCAATTGCCGGAGGAATTCCGTCAATCCGATCGACTTTAGGTTTGTCCATTCGGTCGAGAAATTGCCGAGCGTAGGGCGAGAAGGTCTCGACGTAGCGCCTTTGGCCTTCTGCGTAGATGGTGTCGAATGCCAACGAGGATTTACCGGAGCCACTGACACCGGTGATCACCACCAGCTCGCCATGTGGTATTTTGATATCGAGATTTTTTAAATTGTTCTGGGTCGCGTTTTCAACGACAATATAGTTAAGTGGCATTTGAGATCTTGTTAGGGTCGGCAGCGTCCGCAGTAGGGCAGTATATATTGTCTGGTGCGATTAACTACCGGTTTTCAAGCTTCAGGAACCTTGGATTAACCTGCGTGTCTCAGTGTAGAATTGTTTATTAACAGCTGTCAGCTGCTTCTCTCACTCATGTAACCACAAGGCAGGTACTTCCATGAGGAAAGTTCTATTAGTCGAGGACGACCCGGATCTCGCACAGTTGGTTTTATTGCAACTGCAGGATATTGATGTTGAATGCCGCTGGATAGCCAACGGCCGTGAAGCGCTCGAAGTTGCAACCAATGAGTCGTTCGATATGCTGCTGCTGGACGTAATGCTGCCGGAAGTCGACGGACTCGAGATCTGCAGAACCGTCAGATCAGTAAATCGACATATCCCGATAATGATGCTGACCGCCAAAGTGTCCGAAATGGACCGTGTGCTCGGTCTCGAACTCGGAGCAGACGACTATATCACCAAGCCGTTCAGCATGATGGAGCTGCTGGCACGTGTTAAGGCAATGCTGCGGCGTGTCAACGTATCGGAGGAGCAAAGCTCCGGTGCCGCATCCTCCAGTGAAGAACTTGAATTTAAGAACCTTAAACTTCAGACGGACAGCCGACGTGTTTACATTAGTGATAGTGAAGTAGAGCTGACTCCGAAGGAATATGATTTACTGCTTCATTTTATTACTAACCCCGGAAAAGTTTTTTCAAGAATGGATTTGCTCGACAAGGTATGGGGCTATCAATATGAGGGTTATCACCATACAGTTAACTCGCATATCAATCGCCTGCGAACAAAAATAGAAAAAAATGCTGCAGAGCCTGAATATATTCTCACCCGTTGGGGTGTCGGCTATGAGTTTGCTACAGAATGATTCCCATTCTTCGGCCGGTTCAGGTTCAGTGATTGGCTCACGTTCTTTGGTCGGTTCAGGGACCAGAGCAGTGTTTTGGCAGCAGCGCTACTGCTCTGATGATTTTCAGTTTTGATTAAATCACTCTACGCAAAGCTTGCGTTAACGCTGATCGTATTGTTGTTCGTCACGGCAATTGTCTATTCAGCAATAGCCTACTACCTGACTCGTTCGAATATCATCGCTGACGTACAGCGAGAGAACGCCGATATTGCGTCCAATTTATCCATCGAAATAACTCAGACGGTTAGTGGTGAGATAGACGGTAACTTTATAGAGCGGTTGTTTCGCACGATGGCGACCGTCAATCCCGATGTTCAGCTCTACGTACTCGATGCAGAAGGCATGATTGTATCCAGCTCCGTTGAAGACACTCCATTGGTACGCGAGCAGGTGAGCGTTGATTTGTTGCGCAGGTTTCTGTCACCAGACAGGAACCTGCCTTTGTTTGCTGAAGATCCATTGTCTGAAAATTCAACGGTTACGTTTTCTGTTGCTCCGATTGAAGTGCGAGACGAGCTGGCGGGGTACTTATACATTACGTTAAGCGCACCCGGCGAGGAGAGTGACAGTGGCCCGCGTAAGCTTATCTCAACCATTGGTATATCGGCATTGTTAGGTAGCTTGCTGGTCTCGCTTCCGGGCGGGCTGTACATTATCAGGCGAATCACCTCCCGATTGAAAATTCTGAGTACTGAGATTGAAGCGTTTAGAAAATCGGGATTTCGCAACACAACCAGCTATAAAGACTTATCTAAAGATACCTCTGATGATGAGATCTCAAGGCTTGGTGCAAGTTATAGTGAGATGGCAAACCGGATTGTCGATCAAATTCATTTGCTTGAGGCGCAGGATAAAAACCGTCGGTCATTTATTGCCAACATTTCGCACGATCTTCGCACACCGCTGACTGCTACTCAGGGTTATCTGGAAATGGTGCTGCATAAAAATGATAGCCTGGATGAAGAGCAGCGAGCACAGTATCTTGGTATCGCACTAAAGCACAGTAATCGTCTAAAGGCCCTGATCAGTGATCTGTTTGAACTGGCCAAACTTGAAGACCGCGCTGAGTCTCTTGAAATGGAAGCGGTCTGCTTAACCGAAGTGATTGGTGACGTGCACCAGGGGTGTATACCTCAGGCTCAGGAAAAAAATATAACGCTTGAATGCAATGGCGTTGACAAGATTGTTTTTGTACAGGGCGACCTTGCATTGATTGACCGTGCTATTAGTAATCTGCTGGTTAATGCTATTCAGTACACACCTGCTGACGGTAAAGTGGTCGTGACCGTTGATGCAGATGAGGAGAGCAACAAGGTACAACTGCGTGTCGAAGACAATGGTCCAGGCATAGCCCCAGAGGAGTTGAACAAAATATTTAAACGCTTTCATCGTGCTGACAACGAACACAATGAAAGTGGTAACGCAGGGCTTGGCTTGGCAATTACACAACGAATTGTAGCGCTGCATGGTGATTCGCTACAGGTTGAGAATACCGGTGACGGCACCCGCTTTTCTTTTTGTCTGCCTGCAGCGACAGTATGTGTAGTACCGTCCTGATCCAGGGTTGGTAACTAGTTTCTGCTAGGATTGCTGAAGACGACTTCGACTTCAGTCGGCCAATTCCGGACTCACTTGCCGACGGCAGAAGTAGACTGACAAGGAGCAGC
>CAYPDN010000044.1:9974-16805 GCA_964409445.1 uncultured Granulosicoccaceae bacterium | reverse complement strand
GCTACATCTCGCGCCTCATGCGGCACGTAATCAAGATCGCACTCGGGATCCGGATTGTCGAGATTTATTGTCGGGCATACTGACTGGTCTCGCAAAGACAACACAGAGAAGACGGCTTCAATACCGCCTGCCGCACCCAACAGGTGACCTGTCATAGATTTACTTGAGCTGATAGCAACTTTCTTTGCATGATCGCCAAAGCTTGATTTAATGGCATTGGTTTCTGCAACATCACCGGCACCGGTAGAGGTACCGTGGGCGTTGATATAGCCCACATCATCCGGATTGAGACCAGCGTCTTTAAGGGCTGCGTTCATACAACGCCTGGCACCGTCGCCATTCTTTGAAGGCTGTGTCATATGGTATGCATCACCGCTCATGCCGTAACCGGACAACTCACAATAAATAGTCGCGCCACGAGCTTTGGCGTACTCATACTCTTCCAGTACCAGCACACCCGCACCGTCGCCGAGCACAAAGCCATCGCGATCAACATCCCAGGGTCTGCTGGCAGATTTCGGGTCATCGTTGCGAGTAGAAAGCGCCCTTGCCGCACCAAAGCCCGCAAGCCCCAGCGGACAAGTTGCCATCTCTGCACCACCACACACCATGGCGTCAGCATCTCCGTACTTTATTAGCCGACAAGCCTCACCGATATTATGTGTACCTGTGGTGCAGGCAGTAGTAATACTAACGTTCGGTCCCTGAAGACCGCGCATAATCGATATATTTCCCGCGATCATGTTAATGATGGTAGACGGCACAAAGAAAGGCGACATCCGACGTGGTCCGGAATCGAGTAGCGTACTGTGCTGTGTTTCTATGTTGGGCAGACCACCGATACCCGAACCTATTGCCACACCGATGCGCTCGGGATCATGCTCTTCTGCAGAGAGCCCTGCATCTTCCAGCGCCTGAATACCAGCTGCAACACCGAAGTGGATAAACTGATCCATCTTGCGGGCATCTTTGGCAGACATATACTGACTGACGTCAAAGTCTTTAACCGACGCAGCGAACCGTGTTGCGTAACCTGACGTATCGAAGGTATCGACCGTTGCCGCACCGGAGACTCCGGCAAGCAAATTTTTCCAGCTTTCAGCAACAGTATTGCCAACGGGGGTTATTGCCCCAAGGCCGGTTACTACAACTTTTCGAGAACTCAAGAGATGTTCCGTCGCTGAGTCTGGCCGTCAGCCGGCACAGACTGTTTTAGTCGTTAACTGAGGCTGTTGTTATCTCCGCGGGTCACACCAACGGAGATTAACCCGGCGAATAACCGGGTGAGTTTAAACAGGGCCGAAGCTAACTGATGTTTGCGTTGACGTAGTCAATTGCCTGCTTAACAGTACCAATTTTTTCAGCTTCTTCGTCAGGAATTTCGCATTCGAATTCTTCTTCGAGAGCCATTACCAACTCAACGGTATCGAGCGAATCTGCGCCGAGATCGTCTACAAAAGAGGCTGCAGCTGTAACCTCCTCGTCTTTAACGCCTAGCTGTTCCACGACGATTTTCTTAACGCGCTCTTCGATACTGCTCATATTAGATGCCCTCCGGGGGGACTGGTGTATTCTGCGGTACGTGATCGCACCTGATCCCCTATATTGTATTCAATACGGGTTTGGCACGCCACTATTGCAACCGATAAATTGTGCTCTCAGCGCCTTCAAAGGCACCTGAACCAGCTGCTTCGATGTCAGTTGTATGGCCATTGACGCAGGATTCAAGAAATCCGCGCCAATATTTCAGCATTGACAGATGTAAAGCCCGCCGGCACGTCAGGCTGGCGGTTAATTCATGTACATTCCGCCATTCACATGCAGAGTCTGGCCGGTGATGTAATCTGCCTTGTCAGACGCCAGAAACGCCACCATGTAGGCGATTTCTCTGGTCTCACCAAGACGCCCCAGAGCGATCTCACTTTGCAGTGATTCGCGCTGTTCTTCCGGAAGCGCGTTTGTCATATCTGAAACGATGAATCCCGGGGCTACGGTGTTAACAGTGATGTTGCGTGAGCCGACTTCCCGCGCCAGGGATTTGCCAAAACCAATGATTCCAGCCTTGGCCGCCGCATAGTTTGCCTGACCTGCATTGCCGGTAACACCAACGACCGATGCGATATTAATTATTTTACCGCGGCGCGCTTTCATCATGCCGCGCATACATGCTTTACAGGCATGGAAAATCGATGAGAGGTTGGTGTTCATTATGTCGTCCCACTCTTCATCTTTCATACGCATCAGCAGGTTGTCACGGGTAATGCCTGCGTTGTTAACCAGTACGGACACAGCGTCAAACTCATCCGCAATAGCAGATACGACCGATAAAATCTGCTCTTTATCAGATACGTTTAACACCTTGCCGCATCCCTTAACACCCGCTTCTTTGAATCTGGCCGTGATCGCATCAGCGCCTGCTTCACTGGTAGCGGTACCCACAACCGTCGCGCCGTGTGAACCAAGCTCATCTGCGATGGCAGCGCCAATTCCGCGGCTGGCGCCCGTTACTAATACAACCTCTGCTTCAAGACTTGCCGGACTAAGCATCTGCGACACCCTCTTTGCGCGCTTCAATCAGTTTTTCTACTGCTGCAAGACTTTCAATAGCATGCGTAGTAATGGATTTATCTATGCGCTTGCAAAGACCAGCCAGCACTTTACCCGGACCAATTTCAACCAGTTCGGTGACACCATTGTTTGCCATGTAGCGAATCGAATCAGTCCAGTAAACCGGATTGATTACATGATTGCGCAGTGACGCTTTCAATGCATCCAGACTGTCGAGTACTTTAGCCTCAGCGTTTTGCACCACAGGTATTTTTGGCTGAACAAATCCGGCACTGTCTATCGCCGCTGCAAGCTCCGCCTGTGCCGGTTGCATTAAGGAGCTGTGATTGGGCACTGATACCGGCAGCACCATGGCTTTTCTTGCACCCTTGTCTTTAGCTACCACACAGGCGTGTTCAAGTGCTTTAAGGTGACCGGATATAACTACCTGACCGGGTGAGTTAAAATTGACCGCCTGCACAACACCATCTTCAGTTGTCAATTCATTGCACATCGCAACGACAGCATCATCATCCATTCCCAATAGAGCCGCCATACCGCCAACCCCGGGCTCAACAGCACCTGCCATCAGCTTGCCACGCTGTGCTACAAGTTTGGTCGCTGAGACAAAATCTATCGCTCCCGCTGCAGTCATGGCGGTGTACTCACCAAGACTATGACCCGCAACATACGACGGCGCCGGCATTTTAAGCTGCTGCCAGATGCGCCACACTGCCATGCCACCGACAAACATTAGTGGCTGCGTAATTTCAGTTTGTCGCTGCTGCTCCGCACTGCCGTTTTGAGCCACATCCCAAAGGTCATAACCCAGGTGCTCTGAGGCCTCCGCAAACGTCTCACCAACCACTTTGTACTGTGCTGCCAGATCAGCCAACATACCTGGTGACTGGGATCCCTGCCCCGGAAATACTGCCGCAAGTTTCATATACATATCCTCGTGTTGCTTTCGTTTGCGGGCAAACGAATTTCTAAAATTTTATCTGAACTCATTCCTACGCCGGTCGCAATACATCCGCCATATCGTAGAGACCCGCAGGTTGTGTTGCAATCCATGCGGCCGCGCGCACCGCACCTCTGGCAAACGTCATCCGGTCAGTGGCTTTATGCGTGACTTCAAGCTGCTCACCCTGCCCGACAAACAGAACAGTGTGCTCGCCGATGATCTCACCCGCTCTAATTGTTTGAAATCCGATACTGCCATCGGGTCGGGCACCGGTGTTGCCTTCGCGCGCATAGACAGCGCAGTCTTTTAAGTCTTTACCAATAGAATCTGCAATCGCATGACCCATTGCCAGCGCAGTACCGCTCGGCGCATCAACCTTGTGCTTATGGTGTGCCTCGATCACTTCAATGTCATAAGCCGGTCCCAAAACTCTCGCAGCAGTAGCTAGCAGATCGAGACTTAATGTCACACCAACACTGTAGTTGGCAGCAAACACAACCGCAGTTTTGGAGGCTGTGTTTTTAATTGCCTGTTGATCATTGTCATCGAGCCCGGTGGTACCGATGATCATTCGCGTACCGTTTTTTGAAGCATGCTCAAGCAAGGCACGAGTACTTGCAGGCGACGTAAAATCGATGATCGTATCAAAGGCCGCACCGACTAAATGGATGCCCGGCACTATGTCTACGCCCAACGACTCGTTACCAACCAGCAGCCCGGCATCACTGCCGATGTCGGGACTGTCAGGATGCTCTGTCGCACCTACCAGACGAACATCATCGCGTTCGAGAATTGCCTGAACCAGTTGCCGCCCCATACGGCCTGCTGCACCGGCAACCACTATATTTGACATGCAAAATGCCCTTCATTTCCAGCCCGCTAGTGTATCACAGAGCAGACCTTCCGGGCTTGAATTCAGCTTCTGGTGCAGCTTGGTTTGCTGCAGCTAAATTGTTGTTTTTAGATATATTTTTTAACCTCATGGCACAATCTTGATGCACCGTCTGTCAAAAAAATCTGATTGACAACTAGCTGAGTAAAGCCTGCAGCCCCTGTTCGTCTACTATCTCTATGCCGAGCGCCTCTGCTTTCGTAAGTTTCGAACCCGCTGCCTCACCGCATATCAATACACTGGTATTTTTAGAAACTGATCCGGTCACTTTACCGCCTTTGGCTTTTAACGCGGCTGATATCTCATCTCGAGACATTCCTTCAAACTTACCGGTAATGACAAATGTTTTACCGGCGAGACGGTCATCAGTTTCGACGGTCGCTTGCTCAACGTCTGCGAAGGGCCAAACGATACCCGCACTAATCAGCCGATCGATCTCCTGCATATTCTGCGAACTGTTGAAAAACTCAACAATCAAAGCCGCCATGGTTTCACCGATTCCTTCAACCCTGGATGATGACTTACCCTGCAGGTCAGTAGCGGTTACTGATTTGAGCTCCGTTGCCGTTGGAAATTTTTCAAGCAACCTTTCAACCTCCACAGGCTTAGTACGTGCCAGATTGTCATTCAGCCATTGTTCCAGCGACTCACCTTTTTCAGGCATATCAGCTGCCATTTCAGTCGACCGGAAAAGCTCAACCATTGCTTCAGCGCGGGTTTTACCTATGCCTTCAATACCACGAGGTATAAAGTATTCGAGATCAGCTTCAGACAAAGCCTCAACGGTTTTAAAGTGGCCTGCAAGTACCTCTGCTGTAGTCTCACCGACTTCTGGTATGCCGAGTGAAAAAAGAAAACGGCCCAGAGTAGTCTCCTTACTTTCTTCTATGGCCTTTAATAGATTATCAGCAGTTTTGTCTTTCACCAGATCAAGCTGCAACAATTCCTCTCGTTTTAATTGATAAAGATCACTCGGGTATTTTACTAACTCTTTATCCATCACCTGCTCTATGAGCTTTTCACCCAGACCGTCGATATTCATTGCACGTCTGGATACAAAATGTTTCAGCCCTTCACGCCGCTGAGCCATGCAATTAAAACCACCAGAGCACTTGGCAACCGCCATGTCTTCACTCTCCAATACCGCAGAGCCACACTCGGGACACGCGTTGGGTAGCTTAATTTTTTTGGCACCCTTCGGTCGTTGCGACTCAACCGCAGACACCACTTCGGGGATAACATCACCTGCACGCCTGACGATCACCGTGTCACCAATGCGTATGCCTTTACGCGCCACTTCATCCATATTATGCAGGGTGGCATTGCTGACCATCGCGCCGCCCACAAAAACCGGTTCGAGCCTGGCAACCGGAGTGAGCGCACCGGTTCTACCCACCTGAAAATCTACTTCTAATAACTCAGTAGTAGCTTCCTCTGCAGGGAACTTATGTGCAACAGCCCAGCGCGGTGCACGCGAAACGTAACCGAGCTCTTGCTGTTGATCCAGACTGTCGACCTTGAATACGATGCCATCGATTTCGTAGTCCAGTTTTTCACGTCGCTTCAACAGACTGTTGTAGTACTTAAAGCAGGCTTTTATATCTTTTTGTTTTTTGCTCTCAGGATTAACCGGCAACCCCAACGCACCAAGCCATTGCAACATGTCCCAGTGCGTTTCGGGTAAATCAGTTGCTATTTCAACAGGTCCTGTTGAATAGATATAAATCCGCAGTGGTCGGCTCGCTGTGATACTTGAATCCAACAGGCGCAAGCTGCCCGCTGCTGCATTGCGCGGATTGACAAAAACTTTGTCTTCTCTTGCTTCCTGAGTTTTATTGAGCGCCGCGAAAGACTGCTTATCTATAAATACCTCACCGCGCACTTCAATTAAACCATCAGGGGCATTCTCGAGTTTTAATGGCAGAGATTTAATTGTGCGCAGATTTGGCGTTATGTCCTCACCCACCTGGCCGTTGCCACGAGTCGCGCCCTGAACAAATAATCCGTCCTGATAAGTCAGACTTACCGCCAGACCGTCAAGTTTTGGTTCAGCTACATAGCTAACTTTTTCTGAGGTGGTTTTTAAGCGGTCTTTAATTCGCTTGTCAAAGTCGAGTAAATCCTGTTCTTCAAAAGCATTTCCAAGCGACAGCATTGCCTGACGATGTGTGACTTTTTCAAACTTGTCCAGTGGCTGCCCGCCGACTCTCAGTGACGGGCTGTCAGGAGTTTGAAGGTCGGGAAATTTCTCTTCAAGTGAAATCAGCTCGTTAAAAAGCTTGTCATACTCTGCATCCGGCAGCTCCGGTGTATCCAGCGTATGGTACAGATGACTGTGATGATTGAGAGTCTCTCGCAGCCAGTCTATGCGCTTTGCAGATTCAGATTTCGATGAACCCGATGCCATTTTTTAAACTCGACCCATTTT
>CAYPDN010000044.1:3634-9874 GCA_964409445.1 uncultured Granulosicoccaceae bacterium | reverse complement strand
TTGCAGATTCAGATTTCGATGAACCCGATGCCATTTTTTAAACTCGACCCATTTTTTAATACAACAATCTGATAAAAACACCTGCGCTATTGTATTTGAAAATCCGCCAACTGTCTTTAAACTAACGCTTGTTCGGTGCTATCGATGAAATTTCTTTTGCAAACCTGGCGTGTACTTCTGTATCGATCGGCTTGAACGTCTTTGCTTCAGTCGCAGGGTGAAACGACAACCCGGTACCAGATCGCAATTCTTTAACTGGCCTTACAGGTCGCGCGTAAAAACCACCACCACAGTTGGGGCAAACGTTCTGCAAGACTGACTCAACACATTCAGCACAGAAAGTGCACTCATAAGAGCAGATCCTTGCCTCGGTTGAATCAGGAGGCAATGGTTTGTCGCAGTTTTCACAACTTGGTTTTAGTTTTAACACCACTGACTCCTGGTATATGAACTGACTGCACCGACCAACGCAAAACACCATATTGTCTGGTGTTAACTTCAACGGTGACTTGCCTTTCAGTTTTGTATTCGTACGGTTATAGATCAACCTGCGGGGATTACCGTGGCCTTACCTTTCACTTTAGCTACCCAGTGAGGTTGCCAGGCCACGGCAAGCACCTCAAGCTCAATATTCTTTTTCAATGGAGAGACATTGATCACTTCTATTTCAGCTGCTATTTCCTGCCATTTAGCCGCGACCTCCAACATCTCCTGCTTATGGTTTTCAGTCAGTTCATCGAGATCAGATCGCAGTTCATCTATTTCTTCCAAAGACTCGCGCACGTCTGCTTCGGCATTCTGCTTTTGACGACGTTTGGTCAAAGACGAACTAAGGCTTGAGCGACGGCGGCGACCGCCGAAAATTCCACCGGCAATGTTCGCAATCGTTTTACTGTAACTAACCATGGTTTCAAGCTTAAGTGCCTGCAGCGTGTCCTGGTCTTCATCAAGTTCGCGTTCCTCGCGCCGCAGCTTCGTATTTAGCCGGTCGAGCTGCTTATCGAAACGAGTCTGTATTTTGTCAATCTCATCCTCTGCACGATCATCAGCTTCATCACTACAGCGATCCAGAAAATCTGCTTTGGCTTCATTAGGATCGGATGTCAGTTTTAGTTTTTTATTAGACAGCAGCGGCATCACCGCCTCACGATAGATATGGTTAATAAACTGTTTGGACAATGGTGAGACTTTGCGTGAGCTTTGCATTATGGCATCCATATCACCATACAGAGCGTCTTCTTCAGGCTCCTGATCAAGGTCATCCGGATCAATCGATGCGACAGTATATTTTTCAAAATCGATGGAACTGCGTCGTTCCGGATCAGCAATAAACGTCGCATACCTTCTGCGCTCGCTGTAACTTCCCTTTCTGTCGGTGTACAACACATCGAGCTGCATTAAGAGACCTGGCAAATATACCAGTCCGATCTTTTCAGCGTCGTTCACAGATACAGGGTTATTGCGACGCTGCAGCGCACGGTAAAAACTATACTGGCGCGGCAAAAAATACTCATCAAGACCTTTCGCTACAGCAGGTCTGGTCTCAGTGTATTTTTTCAACTCGCGACTTACAACAGCTGTGTCTGCCTCCGCTGCAGTAACCGGCTCTGCTGTAGCTTTACTACCTTTCAATTTTCGCGACTTTTGAGTACTGCTGTTAACTTCACGTGTCTGAACTTTTGGTGCTTTCACAACTGCGGGAGCATCGATAGCTCCTGCAAGCTGATTAAGTCCTTTTATCTGGTTGCGGGTCATCGGACCTGCCATGTAGTTCATCGCCCAGCGGGTTTGAAAAAGTTCTGGCCCGCCCCTGCTATGGACGTTGTTAACCAAAAACACTCGCTTGCCGAGCCCCGATAGCATTTTGTCAGAAGCACTGCGATCAAAGTTACCACCACTCGCGCCTTGCAAACCGTCTAATAGTCTTTCTTTGTCACGCTCTGTCTGAAGTCTGCCAACAAACCAGGTGCCTGCGTTAGATAAGCCTTTATAGTCAATATCAACCGGGTTCTGAGTAGCTACCACCATACCCACACCAAACGCACGCGCCTGCTTGAGCATTCGGAGCATGGGCTTTTTAGAGGGTGGATTCGCGGTTGGAGGCAGGTAGCCAAATATTTCATCGAAGTACACCAGCGCCCGCAAACTGGTCGTCCCTGCCTGTGAACGCATCCATGTCTCGATTGCCGAGTACAACAGCGTGACAATAAACATGCGCTCTGTTTCACTCAGGTGCGCTATATAAAAAATACTGTGCTTCGGCTTGCCGTCTTCTGTATACATTAGTGACTGAATATCGAGCGGCTCACCGGTAATCCAGGGCTGGAACGATGGCGCTGCAATGATGCTGTTGAGTTTCATCGCCAAAGCCATGCGCTTTTTCTTCGGAAAAAATTCATCAACGCTGAAAAACCCGAGCTTTTCAAAAGGCGGGTTCTGCGTTTGCATGATCAATCCACCCATATCAATATCTTTGCCCACCGCCCACGCATCGGCAATTATTTTCGACAGCAGGATATGTTCGGGATCACTAATCGGATCAATATCATCAAGGCCAATCAAACCCAGAAGTGCTGTGACTGTGCCCTCTATCTGTTCCAGTAAAACTTCCTGATTAGACTCCCAGTCAGCTTGCGGTGCTTTAAGTGAAGCAAGAATACTGATTGGTTTCCCGGAGGTTGATCCAGGAGTATAAACGGCGCGTTCCACAGAGTCTTTTAAGCGCTGTATCCGGTCAGACTCAATGCCCCATCCACTAAGCCCGTTCTTCCAGAGCTTTGCAGTGTCGGCGGCTGCCTGATCAACAGTCACTCCATCACGACGCGCATTGTCGGCGTTGATCCATGGCTTGAAATCTTCGGGCAGCAACTCTGGAAAGTGCAACAGCAAATTGGTTATATCGCCTTTCGGGTCAATCAGGATTGCCGGCAGATTGTTAAGTGCTGCCTCTTCCATGATATCGAGGCACAGCCCGGTCTTACCGGAACCCGTCATACCCACTACAACCGCATGGGTGGTTAAATCATCTGGGTCGTAGGTATGCGCCTCGGTGGTAGTTTCACCATCCTCAGGGTTTACGCGCCGACCGATGTAAAACTCATTAGGAAAATCTACTGATGCCATTATCTTTAATGCACTCTAGCTGAGCAGGCAAGATAGCAAATTCGCAAGACCACCGATAGTAAACAACAAAAGTCGTTCCGAAGGATAGAAGTTATTGAATTGCAGACTCAAGCGGTGTAACAGACAGCAGATCCGCGCTAATGCGTATCGCGTCTTTCATTCGCGTGCCAGTCAGCCTGGTATTGACCGCACCCGTACTCTTCTTTCGGTTTGCAGCTTGAGACAATACCGATCTCGGCACCGTAGTCGCAGAACGCAGAACCGATTGCAGATCAATGCCGACTTCACAATGCATAAAGCGGATCGCGCTGCCAAGGTCAAGATCGGCACCAGCCAGTGTGTCGTCAGCCAGGGTTAAACGGCCATCGCGCCTGTAAATCGCACGTCCGTTTAAATTAAACGATTGCTGGTCTGTGCCAGCAGGTGCCATAGCATCAGTCACCAGATAAAAAGTATCGCTGGCGTTTTTAGCATTCCAGGCTGCACGTATACTGGATGGATGCACGTGCACACCGTCAGCAATTAAGCCAACGCTCAATGCATCACAATCTATCGCGGCACCAGTCAGCCCCGGTTCGCGACTACCCAGTTGACTCATAGCATTGAACAGGTGTGTCACACATCTGGCACCCGCGCGGTGATATTCAACACAGGTATCATAGCTTGCATTCGTATGGCCGAGTGCAACTATTGCTCCGGCCGCCACCAGTGATTTTACCTGCTGGCTTGTTACGTTCTCGGGTGCGACCGTCACCATAAGACACGGCAGATCTTTTGCCGCTTTCTGAAGTATACGCAGATCTTCAGATTCCATTGGTCGGATGAGCTGCGCGTCGTGTGCGCCTTTTTTTACAACAGACAGATGTGGACCTTCAAGATGCAAACCCGCAATACCAGGAACATTTTTTTTAATTGCTTGTTTTACTGCGTCGATGGCGGCCGAGGTTACTTCCGGAGTATCGCTTATTAGTGTTGGTAAAAAACAGGTAGTACCGAGATTTCGATGGGCCACTGCAATCGTTGAAAGGTTCTGCACGCAAGGTCCATCGTTTAACATGACGCCACCTCCTCCGTTGACTTGCAGATCAGCGAAACCGACCGACAAAATATCACCATTTAAGTCAATCGCTTCTCCCTGGCCGATTGAGGCAATTTCGGTTTTTACTTCTGCACAGTGACCTTCTACAAAAATCGCGCAATGATCAGCGAGCAGTTCAGAACCATCAAATATTTTTCCACCTATAAAAGTCACTGTATCTGTCGTCACAATTATTGGCCCGCTTCGCGACTAAACTCTCGCGCCAACTCTACTGCACCATCCAGCGGTTCGCCTTTAGGATCGATAATCTTTTCACGCATTACGTCCGGTAAAAAAGAAACGTACGCAGGCCCCAGGCCACCGGTAAGACAAATTGACTCATCTGACCATCCGAGTCTTGAGACAGTGTCTTCTATCAAAAAAGCACCTTCTCTAAATATTTGCAGGGCAGTTTCATCATTCTGCTTCGCATATTCAGATACTGTCTTCGCAAGCTGACCTATTTCAGATGCAACTGCTCGATTACCAAATTCAAGAATTTTTTTTGGGCTTCCATATAAATTCATAACGTGTTTTGTCAGATCAGTCTCATTGACCAGTCCATCCGTGGCATACAAAGTCAGCGATAACACTCGACACCCCATCCAGCGCGCGGACGCAATATCATCAAGTACAGCACCCCAACCACCCACCAGGCGCTGAGCCTTATTACGCTGAAGTCCAAAAAAAGAACCGGTACCACAGTGTGCAACTATGCCATCATCTGCACCGAGTGCTGCGCGAATTGCAGATTTACCGTCACCCTCAATTTTCACAGTTGTAAACGGCAGCGCTTTCTGCAGCGCGTGTTCTATCTCATGATCAACAACTCCTGCGAGGCCAAGGTATGCCGGGGTTGCAGCAAGTGTGCTCACAGGAACCGACATAAGTTCTGCAAGGTCCCGCAAACCCGCAGTGATTGTCCGTACCGTACCGTCAAAGTCTGTAAAGGCGTTGGCAGCACCCTTTACAACTACTTCACAAGCAGTTTCAGTGATACCGGCAATACGGCAATTGGTACCACCTCCATCTACCGCAATTGCACTGACTTTCAAACCGTCGGTCATAGATGTTGAAAAACCCTTTAATTTCGTGCGTCATTAGGATATGTTCAATAGTACATTGAGCTTTCACGGGACGCTTGTAATTTCGCTCCGTTGATGGCCGGGAGGAAATCTTGCTGGATGTAACCAGGTATGCGCTGTCACAAGCCAGACCCATCGATATTTTTACGCCTGCTGCTATTGCGCGCCATTTTCGTCAGCGCAGATCCATGTTGTATCCCGCTGCCCGCCCAGTACTCATTACTACTTTAATGTCGGAATACATTTCATTGTCACCGTCGATCAGACGGAGACGACAACTGCACGCCGCACAGTTGCGGCCAGCACACTCAAACCACCCTGCACCGGAGGCAGCATGATTAAAAAATCCATCTTGGCAACCCTGACGGGTATCGCACTAACTACCAGCACCGCATGGGCAGAAGATGCCACGCTCATTATTGAAAGCTGGCGCAATGACGACCTGACACTGTGGCAGGAAAAAATAATACCCGCCTTTGAAGCACAACACAGCGACATAAAAGTAAAGTTTACGCCATCAGCGCCAACCGAGTACAACGCCGCTCTAAACTCCAAGCTCGAAGCTGGCTCTGCCGGTGATCTGATCACATGCAGACCTTTTGATGCTTCACTCGCACTATATGACGCCGGACATTTAAGTGATCTAAATGATATGGCAGCAATGGATAACTTTTCAGATGTAGCAAAATCCGCATGGCAAACAGACGACGGCTCTGCCAGTTTCTGTGTTCCAATGGCATCGGTTATACACGGATTCATCTACAACAAGGATGCTTTTCAAGAGCTCGGTATAGAGGAACCTTCGACGGAAGATGATTTTTTCGCAGCACTGGACAAAATTAAGGCTGACGGCACATACATTCCAATGGCTATGGGTACAAACGACCAGTGGGAAGCCGCCACAATGGGTTATAACAATATTGGACCAAACTACTGGAAGGGAGAAGAAGGACG
>CAYPDN010000044.1:0-3534 GCA_964409445.1 uncultured Granulosicoccaceae bacterium | reverse complement strand
GCAAAAGTGTTTCTGGAATGGGTAGCGGGACCTGACTTCGCAGCAATATTCGGCAATGCACTACCAGGCTTTTTTCCTCTTTCAAAAGAGCCGGTCGATCTTGACGATGCTCTGGCAAAAGAGTTTGTCAGCTGGCGCGGTGAGTGTGAAAGCACTATCAGATCAACCTATCAAATTCTTTCACGCGGAACCCCGAACCTTGAAAACGATACATGGGGTGCATCAGTAGCTGCAATTAAAGGAACAAGCAGCCCTGAAGAGCTGGGCAAGAAACTGCAGGAAGGTCTGGACAGCTGGTACAAACCCTGATTAGCTATTCCATTGGCTCTAAAGCCCGGGTGGCAACCACCCGGGTGATTTAGATAAAGGTTCGTATGCGTCGTTCGAACATACGTTGGCACATCCCGATATTTCTTGCGCCTGCGCTGCTTGTGTACACAGCAGTTATGATTCTTCCGTTGTTTAATACTCTGAGACTGGCACTCTACACCCGCATTGATCAGGAACGCATCTTTGTTGGCTTGCAGAATTTTAAAACGCTGTTTGGTGACGCTGTCTGGTCAGAACAATTCTGGAATGCACTCGGCAACAATTTCTGGTTTTTTATTATTCATATGTTGGTGCAAAACCCTATAGGAATTGCGCTGGCTGTAATCCTTAGCCATCCGCGTTTACGATTCGCAGCATTTTACCGTTCTGCCATTTTTATACCGACAATCCTGTCGTTTGTCATTGTCGGTTTTGCATGGAAGTTAATACTCTCCCCAATCTGGGGTGTCGCACCGTCAATGCTTGACGCTATTGGTCTTAAATCACTATTTGCTCCGTGGCTGGGTAAAGAAGCCTACGCACTGACGACACTTGCTCTTATTTCGGTATGGCAGTTTGTCGGCATTCCGATGATGCTAATTTATGCGGCGCTGCTTTCCATACCGAACGAAGTACTGGAGGCAGCAGAACTGGACGGCATCACGGGTTTTTCTGCATTCTGGAAAATAAAGCTACCACTGATACTGCCATCAATCGGCATTATCTCTATTCTAACTTTCGTTGGAAATTTTAACGCCTTTGATCTGATCTACGCCGCTCAAGGTGCGCTGGCAGGCCCAAATTACTCCACAGATATACTGGGTACTTTTTTATACCGAACTTTTTTTGGCTTCCAGTTGCAACTTGGCGATCCACATATGGGTGCGACCATTGCCAGTGCGATGTTCGTAATTATTTTGTTAGGGGTCTGCTTTTACCTTTTCGGTATTCAAACCAGACTGCGTCGATTCAAGTATTGATATGGCGGGCGCAATTACAGACAAAAGTGGCAAGCTAAACATCGCTCTGATGCACGGTGTATTAATACTGTACACACTGATCGCTCTTTTCCCGGTGTTTGTTATTGTTATTAACAGCTTTAAGAATCGCAAATCAATCTTTCGCGAACCACTTGCGCTTCCCGACTCTGAAAGTTTTTCCCTTATTGGCTATCAGACAGTGATGAAGCAAGGTGACTTTTTTCTATACTTTCAAAACTCGATGATTGTTACATTGGCTTCGCTATTTTTTATTCTGCTTTTTGGAGCTATGGCAGCATACGCTTTGTCGGAGTATCAATTCAAAGGCAATAAATGGCTTGGACTCTACATGGCTTTGGGCATTATGATTCCAATTCGGATCGGCACGGTCGCCATACTTGAGCTGATGGTATCCACCGGTTTAGTGAACACGCTATGGGCGTTAATATTAGTCTACACAGCGCAGGGCTTACCGCTTGCTGTATTTATCCTCAGCGAATTTATGCATCAGGTGTCGGGTGAGTTAAAAAACGCAGCACGAGTCGATGGGTTATCAGAATACAAAATATTTTTCGCTATCGTACTGCCGTTGGTCCGTCCCGCGTTGGCCACGGTCGCCGTGTTTAATATGATACCGGTCTGGAATGATCTCTGGTTTCCGCTAATTCTCGCACCTGCTGAAGAAACAAAAACACTGACGCTTGGCTCACAAGTCTTTATAGGCCAGTTTGTGACCAACTGGAACGCGGTTTTATCAGCGCTTGCACTGGCAATTCTGCCAGCATTGATGCTTTACATGATTTTTTCACGGCAGCTAATCAGGGGACTTACCTCGGGAGCGATTAAATGACACGTGTGCTGATAGCCGGGCTCGGCAATATGGGAATCAGTCACGCATTAGCCCATCACCAGAATAACAGTTCAGAAATTGTAGGACTGGTTAATCGATCTAATATAAATCTGCCAACCGAGCTAGAGTCTTATCCCTTTTTTTCCACCTTCGAAGAAGGATTGAGAACCAACCCGGATCTGGTAGTAATTGCCACCTACTCAGACAGTCACGCAGACTACGCCTGCAAAGCGATGAGCGCCGGAGCACATGTATTTGTAGAGAAGCCACTGGCTACCACGGCTGCAGATGCTGAACGAGTAGTTCAAAAAGCAGTAGCAACTAACCGTAAAGTGGTCGTTGGGTATATTCTCAGACATCATCCATCGTGGACAACACTGATTGAGGAAGCAAGATCATTAGGAGGGCCCTATGTTTTCAGACTGAACCTGAACCAGCAATCTACAGATGCAGAGTGGGATACGCATAAAGCACTGATGCAAACCACATCCCCGATTGTCGACTGCGGAGTGCACTATGTTGATGTTATGTGCCAGATAACAGATTCACTGCCAATACGTGTACATGGCATGGGATTGCGCTTAACTGAAGAAATAGCAAAAGACATGTATAACTACGGCCAGTTTCAGGTGTTTTTTAAAGACGGCTCTATCGGTTGGTATGAAGCAGGCTGGGGTCCAATGATGTCTGAGACTGCCTATTTCGTAAAAGACATCGTGTCTCCGGGTGGATCTGTATCTATTATCGAAAATACCGGTACTGCATCATCCGATATAGACGGTCATACTCAAGTCGGAGAGATATTAGTACATACCGCAGCAGGTGATCGAACTATCACAATGCCTGAAGAGCCGGGGCATCAGGCTCTCTGTGAAGCTGAGCAGCTCTTCATGCTTCAGGCCATTGAAGAGAACATTGACTTGACCCGTCACATGCAGGATGCCGTGCAGTCTCTGAAAATCTGCCTTGCAGCGGACGAGAGTATCCGCACAGGAAAATCGATAACACTGTCAGAGCCCACAACGTGAGCGCTTTAAAGCTAACTGGTATAAATAAGTTTTTTGGCGAAAACCAAGTCCTGAAAGACATCACCCTTGAGGTAGATAACGGTGAGTTCGTGGTTATCGTTGGCCCCTCAGGTTGTGGAAAATCTACACTGCTGCGACTAATCGCAGGTTTGGAGCCTCCTGACTCTGGCAACGTTTCTATTGCCGGAGAATCGGTAAACAGCGTGCCACCTTCCAAACGAGGCATCGCAATGGTGTTTCAGAGCTATGCGCTTTATCCACACCTGAATGTCAGAGCGAATATGGCGCTGGCACTCAAGCAGGAAAAACAATCAAAGCAGCTGATTGCAGAAAGAATAGATTATGCGAGCCGCATGCTGGACCTCAC
>CAYPDN010000043.1:12387-16943 GCA_964409445.1 uncultured Granulosicoccaceae bacterium | reverse complement strand
GTTGGCTATTCGATGATGATGCAGACTTCGGTCGACGATCCGGCACTCAAAAAACAAGTTGATAACATTGCGCAAGCCGCAGATCGATGTTCACGTATCGTCAAGGCATTTCTGGCAATGGCGCGGCAGCGTCCGATGGAGCTTACCCAGTGCTCCATGAACGAAGCGCTGTTCGCAGCACTTGATATTGCCGGCCATCGACTGCGTAAATCGGGAGTCGACGTTGAGATAGACATTGATGAAAATCTACCGGACGTCGAAGCCGACGAGGACCAGATCATCCAGGTCTTTACCAACTTACTGGTTAACGCTGAGAACGCATTGGAAGGCCAGGCTGAACCACGCCAGCTTGTCCTTAAGTCTGCACTCGATCAGTCTGGCAGTCAGGCAGTTATATCAATCGCAGATAACGGTCCGGGAATACCTGCAGATGTGCGATCACGCATTTTCGAACCGTTTTTTACCACCAAAGAAGTAGGTGAAGGCACAGGCATTGGACTGGCGTTCTGCCATCGAGTTGTGAAATCCCACGGCGGCGAGCTTACTGTGCATTCGCAACCTGGCCGCGGTGCAGAGTTCCGCTTGCTACTACCGTGTAAATTCGGCAACGAGCTAAAGCAGTCACCCGAGATTGAACCTGCCCAAAGCAACTCGGGGCGAATTCTCGTTATAGATGATGAAGTCGGAGTTGCCGATATGGTCAGCGATATTCTTGCAAGCGCAGGCTATGACGTTGAAACACGTTACGATTCTCAGGAAGCGCTGACACTGCTGCGTTCTGATTCCTTCGACGTGGTGTTGAGTGACATGCGCATGCCAGGGATCGACGGCCCGGCTCTCTACGATGAACTTAAAAAACTGGACCCGGCGTTTGCAAAGAAAATGGCCTTCATCACCGGCGATACTCTGTCCAAAGACGTAGCTGATTTTTTATCGGAAACTTCGCAACCTTTTCTTGAAAAACCGGTAACACCAAACGAACTGCTGATACTGGTGTCCGACCTCATCTCCAACCAGGTTAAACCATGAGTGAACTTCAAACGATCCTGATCTGCGACGATGAGCCGGCCCTGCGGGAAATGGTTAGCGACTACCTTAGCGGCCGTGGTTACAAAATCGAAGAAGCTGAAAATCCACCGGCTATGCGCGCAAAACTTGAGGAGGCACTGCCTGACCTGATAATACTCGACATCAACATGCCAGGTGAGGATGGACTGACTGCGCTGAGAACGCTTCGCATGGATCTGGACACGCCAGTTATCATGCTGACCGCAGCTGATGAAGTCGTGGACCGCGTCATCGGTCTTGAAATGGGCGCTGACGACTATCTGGGTAAACCAGTAGATCTGCGTGAACTCGAAGCCCGTGTCAAAGTCGCCCTGCGAAGACGTACGCAAACCGAAGGTGCATCCGATAAAAAAATTGAAACAGAAAACTCGGTACCTTTTGGCAACTGCACACTCGATCTCGATGCAGCAAAGTTGTTTGACGCGGACGGCGCCGAAATCTACATCACATCTATGGAGTACAACTTGCTGCGGGTTTTTACAGAAAATCGCGGGCGTGTGTTAAACCGTGATCAGCTTCTGAACCAGGCACACGATAAAGACTGGGATCCGTATGACCGCTCAATCGATCTCAGAATAAGCCGTCTGCGAAGAAAAATAGAACAGAACCCGAGCAAGCCTGAAGTAATACGGACTGTGCGGGGAATCGGATACGTATTTGGCTGAACCGCAACCAGCCTGCCCGATTGTGTGCCATGACTGTTAAGTACAATTTAAGTCAGGCACCTCGGCACCAATGCTCAGCACTATAGACTAGCCACTAGTCGCAATAGCACATTCGGTATAACCCAGCCCGTCAGTACTCCAGTAGCGCCAGCTGTTGTTGTCAACAATTTCAGCATAGCCCGGATAATCATTCTCGTACCAGTCACTATTGACGATATCACCATTCTGCAAAC
Source organism: uncultured Granulosicoccaceae bacterium (assembly GCA_964409445.1). Classification (GTDB taxonomy): domain Bacteria; phylum Pseudomonadota; class Gammaproteobacteria; order Granulosicoccales; family Granulosicoccaceae. The sequence continues at coordinate 14,977 of CAYPDN010000043.1, read as the reverse complement.
TCCACTCAGCGTGTAGTTCGTCATCGATCAGGTAGGAGCCATCAGTCAGTAACCGAAAGGTATGTATGTCCGCAAAACGCTGAGGTGTCACATAAGATACTGGCTCATCGTTATTGAATTGAGTAATGATTCGACCACAATTAATCACCTGATCGGAAAGCTTTACGTCCGTAAACGCCAGTTTATTTAGTGTTATCTGACCGAACAGCCAACTTTTTGGGCCTGCTATTGAATCGTCTCCAAAGATACGATCATCGCTGAAATCATTGGCAAGGCCAGGCCCGTCTGCCCGCACGATTCGATAGCTTGATCGTTGCCCATACAGTGCGAGATAGTGAATACCGGCGTCATCGGCGTTAATTACGATGTCATTGGCCTCACGTGCTATACCATCGGCCAAACGATTAGCGTTGGAATCAAACACTACATAACGGGTGGCGCGTTTCAAACCGCCTTCATCATCAGTGTAGTCAAAGGTCAATGAAGCGCTTGAGCCTGCCGTCAGATCGACGGAATAAAAATCCACATCATCCAGACATAGCGATGCGTCAATCAATCCGCCAGCTGGTATTACCGTGGCTGCGGAAAAGCTGTCATCATCTTCAAAGCTGTCTTCCGCACACGTTTTTGTATTAGTCACGTCAATCTGGAAGGTGTTACTGGCATTGTTACTGTAGTCAAACTCCTCCACGTATCGGAATGGCAGTCTGTCATCATGAGCCAGGGGCAAAGTGTCAAATGCGTTTTGCCAGTTAGGGTTTACAACCAGTCTTGCCGCATAGTTACCCGAAGGCAGATCGGTCACACTGCTGCGCGCTGAAAAAGTTACAGCAGCGCCCGACTGATCTGAATTTTCGCTGCGAATATCAAATAGAGCTAGCCGATAGCTGTCTGCAAAACTGCCACTCGCAGCCACTTCCAATGCAACAGACAATTTATCAAGTGGCAAATCGGCACCACTCGTATCTTTAACATCAAAACGGTAGGCGATACTTTGTGATGATGTAGATCCGACTGCTATTTTGGCATTACTGATGAACATATCAATAGAGGACGATGAGTTTGCACTACCTGCAAGCGATACCGACTCGACACCAATAACAGATGCATCATCAGCAACAGTGGCGGTGGGTTCAACGCCCGCAAGATTATCTGATAGTTTTGCCGGCGTCTCTAAGCTTGCATCACCGCCACCGGAGCCGCCACAGGCAATCAGTGCAGAACAAACCGTAGTCAGGATAATTTCTTTGCTACATAATTTGGTAAATTTATTCATAATATATACGCCTTAAGCAACAATTAATCAGTGTCTGACGTACCGGCCAAATTGACCTTTACCTTCGACTTCCACACCCATTGTTTCAAAAACTATTGATGCTGGTTGCGCGTTAGGGTTGTACCAAAGCTCCGCACCGAGGTGCATACCCCCGATCACATGGTTCTGATCGGGAAATCGCGGTCCGCGCCTCGCAGGGTCAGGGCTATTATCGTTACCAGTACCATCAATCAATCGCCACGCTTCATAGGCCCTTGCTGCATTGGTATCCGTCTCGCTTGCGCCCACCAGGAACAAATCCCGAAATGCCGCTGAACGCATCCATTGCGCTATTTCGGTGTAATTAATAGTGACCCCATTGCGTGACGCATTGTTATCTGTTGCGACTAATGCAATGTAGAGAAAACAATTGTCGCTCCTTCCAGCGACACAGCGTGGAAGATGTCCGTCACGCGCACCTTCGATCTTAAAAAACACATCGAAATCTCCCCCTTCTGTCAAAGACACTGATCCGATTTTGAAACCACCAGTCCATGAAGAAGGATTACCTTCAAATCGTGGGTAATCGAACCATATGTTGAGGTTCCAGATCTCGGTAAAATTTGAGTTGATACCGTTTATCGTATTGACCAGCTCAGGAGCTGGAACGATTGACGGGTCTGACACGTCATGCCAGTAAGAGTCCAGAAACACGTTGGCGACACCATTGGTTGCGTTACCAGCTAAAAGATCTGCCTTTACCGATACACGGACATCGAAATCAAGCTGCCCGGCTGTTACTGGCATTCCGGTAGCCGCGGCAACCGTTTCCATTTCAAAAACCGGTGAACTGCCATGTCGCTGGGCGTTTGTTGGCAATATCGGTAACGCGCCACACTCCACGCCCCAGGATTCAAAGCGACCGCCCATCGTACCCACAACCATAGCCGGATACGCTCGAACAAAAGTATTACGCGCAGTAGGCGAGTCTTTAAGCGAAGTAAGCCGGTATGACAGAGTCAGCGGTTCAGCTGATTGAGTTCGCACACACGGGTGAGGATCGTTATCGATTTGAGCCGGAACACTCCAACGAACAAAGTCCTGTACTCCGTTGTAGTAAATCAGCTCACCGTTGTTGTTTAGGTCCCACTGGCGGTTATCGTAAACATTATTGGTATACAACGTATTGCCAAGCTGGAATTTACTGAAGGGATTAAATCCGTTTGGAGTAACAACCGGGAGCGCCTCTGCGGGAGCTTTTATCGCAGGGTCGGTGGGGCCTGCAACTGGTGGAACCGGTACGACTGGTACGACTGGTACGACTGGTACGACTGG
>CAYPDN010000043.1:8067-12287 GCA_964409445.1 uncultured Granulosicoccaceae bacterium | reverse complement strand
GGTACGACTGGTACGACTGGTACGACTGGTACGACTGGGTCCACATCTGGTGCTGGTGTTTTGCTCTGAACAACTATACAGCTTCTGTTGTTTTCCCATCCGTATCCGTCACCATCAGGATCGGAATTCGCATCCGTGCAGTCCGGATGGCCTGTAGGCGTTACTACTATAGGTTCTTCGGTGTCAGTATCGTCTTTCGCTTGCTCTGCAACAACACAGGAACGATTATTCTCCCAGCCATAGCCGTCGCCATCCGGATCAGAATTAGCGCTGACGCAAGTCGGGTGGGTACTGTTTGAGCTGCCGGTCGGGACTGTCGGTGGTGCAGGAGTGGTAGTCGGTGGAGCTCCGGAACTCACAACTATACAAACGGCACTATTCTCCCAGCCGAAACCATCGCCATCTGAATCAAAGTCAGCGCTGCTGCAATCCGGAAATCTGCTCGACGTGTTGCTGGGGTTATTCCTGGTTGTATTCAGTGAGTTGTCATCAATGGCTGTCGAATTGCCTGAAGAATTCACAATACAACTGCGATGATTCTCCCAACCCCAGCCATCGCCATCCGAATCGAAGCTTGCAGATGAGCATACCGGCGTGCCATTGATACTAGTTACTGCAGTTCCCTGTTGAGCAAAAGCCACTGAAACCATCAGGGTATGCATCAGGGTGCCTGCGCATACCCAACACCCAAACCTAAACTTTGTACTCATTAGCTTCCTCGCACTCACCCGAAACACCACGTAATGCTCCATTTGTCGAAACTGATTTTTGTTTCTCACTACAGGTACGGTCGATCGGGCTGGGCAGTTAACCCCAACCAGAAAAACCCTGTGTCCATACGGTACTGTCGGCGAACTTTTTTAAAAGCTTGAGGTTACTGACAGGCACAGGAATCACAAATACGGAAACCTTGGGAAGCAGCTGGATTATATTTTTTTTGATAAATCGCACATTTTCGCTAATGGGCTTTCCTCGTCATTTTGTCATGACTTTATATTTAGCATTTTTTAAGGTCCGAAAAGCAACAACGCGCCATAAAGGTGGCAAGGATAAAAACTACCAAAAAATTGGTCATTCATAGGTGTTTTCAATGCCGTATGTGCGGATAGATCGCCTGCCAGCCTACCCTGGAAGATGCGGCTCTGATCCAACGATTGGCCGTTGATACAAAACATACAATTAAATTCAATTGATACGTTAAACAACACTGATCTGAAACATTACTTGTCGATACTACCCACGTACCAAGTACTAAGAATGTTGCAACCAAGGAGCAACTTAGCCGGCTCGCTTGATTACACAGCACGAACAGTTCATCTCGCAAGCCAACTTCAGACATGCATGAACGAACAAGAGTCTGGACATAACTGAGACAATTTTCCTGCAATTAATACACTGTTGAAACGTGATTGATACTTTTAATGACGATACTGATTACATAGTTATTAAATTCTGTAGCCTCAATGGTTGTGGCTTCATTTCAGTTAAGGATACAACATGAATATTGGTTCAAAAGAGAGCGCGATACGATTAGCCATCGGGTTTGCATTCATTATTTTATCCGGGTTGATATTCACTCCATCTTCCCTCGGGCTGATAATTCTTTTCTGGGCAATCAGCTTATATTTACTTCTAACTGGCCTATTCCTTACATGCCCTGTTTATAAGCTTTTCGGTTTTAAGAAAAAGAAGAATTAACTCAGTAGCTACCTGCACGCAGACAATAACTTTCCGACGCCTTGATTTAAGCCTCAAGGCAAGTAAATAACCAAGAGACGATAATGCTTATCCTTACACGAAAGAAAAATGAAACCATCAACATTGGTGACGATGTCCAGCTCACAGTGCTCTCGGTACAAGGCGACAGAGTGCGAATCGGTGTTAGTGCACCAATCAGTGTTCCTGTTCATCGCTCAGAGATTTATCACCGCATCAATTTAGACCGAAAAACAATAAAAATTAACACCACTACAGACGAAAGAGTAACTGAATCCTGACGCCAATCGTTGCAAACGCGATTGTCTGAAATTGAAAAATAGAGAATGAAAATGGAAAAATTAATAGGTAAAGTTAAGTGGTTCGACACCCTTAAAGGTTATGGATTTATAATCAACGAAGCCGGCGATGACGTGTTCGTACACCACTGTAAAATAATAGGTGACGGTTTTAAGACGTTGTCAGTAGGTCAAAAAGTCGAGTTCCTTCAAACCTGGACCGACATTGGCTGGCAGGCTATGGAGGTTAAAAGCCTGGATTAGGCAGTTTGCGCTGTATCACCGGTCACATTTCAATTACTTGTACTGCTCAAACAGCCTGACCATTTCCTTGTAGCCACGCGACACTGCATGCTGCAGAGGTGTAACACCATTTTTATCAGCAATGGTTTTATCAGCACCGGCAGTTAGCAATAATCTGGCAGTCTCAATATGTTCTGGTCCACCACTACCGAGTACGACTGATTCAATAAGAGCTGTCCAGTGCAGGTTATTGATATGATCCAGCGGGGCGTCTGCTTCAATGAGTCGCTTTACAACCTCATGATGACCCAGATGAGCTGCGGCAATAAGCGCTGTACCCTCGTACGGGCTTGTGATATTTCCGGAGCTCGCACCCAGCTCGAGCACAATATCAAGCATCGGTAAGTCATTGGCTACCGCTGCAATGGTCACCACGTCATAAGCCTGATTTTCCAATGCATTAATATCAGCCCCTGCTTCTGCCAACAGCCGCACTAGATTTTCGTGAGAGGCAAATGCAGCTACAATTATTGGTGTGCGACCCGCACTATCTCGAACTTCGAGATCGACATCTTTATTTATAAGCCGCACTGCGGCTGCAGTATCACCGCTGTAGGCGGCCAGGTGCAGTCCTTTATATTGAGAGACTTCTATAGAAGACGGGCCAACTTGTGCTGAGGCTGTCTGAACTACCAGAGTTACCAGCAGCAACGTTATTTTGTCAAATACAAAGCGACGCATTTATTCTCTCTATTCATCTCAACTTATTTATTTTTATTTTACTTTTATTTATTTTTATTTGTTTATTTATCTGGCCAAACCACGCATCAATTGCAGTTCTCTCTTCATTAGTAATTCCAGTCAAATTGCCAATCGGCATCGCCTTCGTAACTACCGTTTGCTGATGGATCGTCTGAGCCTGGCGGATAATATCTTCTGCCGTTTCAAACACAACACCTTTGGGTGGTGTGGCAAAGCCTGCCTGCGTTGGCGAGTTTGCATGACATGAACTGCATCGCTGATTAACTATTTTTTGTACTGTTGCTATCTGTACGGTTCCCGCTTCCATTGATGACAAACGATCAGACTCACGCGGAGCAATCAAAGTCACGATACCCGCCAATACCGCAAGTGCGAGAAATACAGGAACCAGCGAGGCTCTGCCTTTATGGCGCGCAACATAATAAATTCGTACTAACGCACCAATTAATGTCAATGCAATAAGTATCAGCCAGTTGTATTTATGGCCATATGTCATCGCATAGTGGTTACTGATCATCACGAACAATACCGGCAACGTAAAGTAGGTGTTGTGTACAGATCGCTGCTTACCTCGGATACCATGAACAGGGTTGGGATCTCGCCCTTCTTCTTTTGCACGCACCAAATCTTTCTGACCCGGAATGATAACGAAGAACACATTGCCCACCATTATCGTACCGAGCATTGCACCGAAGTGCATATAGGCACCTCTTCCGCTAAACACCTGACACAACACAAAAGCAATAACAGATAGCACCACGAACAAAATAGCTGCCATGGTATTTTCTTTTTTCCCGACTTCGCTTTCACAAAGCCAGTTGTATGCGAACCACCCGACTGCAATAACAGCAATACCGATAGCGATCGCTACAGGTTTAGACAAAGCCGCAACACCCGGATCTATCAGGTAGATCTCAGCGCCATACCAATACATGATCACCATCATAAACATGCCTGATATCCACGTGGTGTAGGCCTCCCATTTAAACCAGTGCAGGTGTTCCGGCATTGTTGCAGGGGCCAGCTTGTATTTCTGTGCGTGGTACATTCCCCCACCGTGCACTGACCAAACTTCACCGGCGACACCCTTGCTGGAATCTTCAGCCGATCGGGGAGTCTCCAGTGAATTATCTAACCAGATAAAATAGAACGAAGCGCCGATCCAGGCTACGCCGGTTATCATATGCACCCAGCGGCCGAGCAGATTGATCCACTCCAGTA
>CAYPDN010000043.1:2763-7967 GCA_964409445.1 uncultured Granulosicoccaceae bacterium | reverse complement strand
GGCTTGTCGAATTGGTAGTCCCAATACGGGAGTTCATCTGCGTAGGTGTCTGCGTTATATAGAAAATTCCCGTGCGCCGCTGCCAATCGATGTGAATTCGGACTGCATCGGCCAAGATACCAGCCTTCAGGACTTGAGCCTGTCACCGACGTATGCACTTCTATTGCCTTATGCAGGTGTTCCAGCTCGAGCGCTTCCGGAATATGCTGATAGTCTATCCAGCGATAACCATGACTGGCGATCTCCCAGTCTGCTTTAAGCATGCTATCTACAATCTTTTGATTTCGCTGCAGCGCCATCGCAACACCGAAAACCGTTACAGGTATCTGACGTTCAGTAAACATTCGAAGCAGCCGCCAATACCCGGCACGAGAACCGTACTCGTAAATAGATTCCATGTTCATGTGTCGAGCACCTGCATAGGCCTGGGCCCCTACAATCTCTGATAAAAACGCCTCAGACGCATCATCACCATGAAGCACGCAGTTTTCACCACCCTCCTCGTAATTGATTACAAATTGTACGGCGATACGGGCGTCGCCCGGCCACTGAGCCGCTGGCGGTTTCTCGCCATAACCAACAAGATCTCTCGGATAAGTATTATCGTTTGTCTCTGGCACGCATCTACCCTTTTTCTATGCTGTGTTCTGACAGTATGAATGCCTCCAAACGCAACAGTGCAATTTGATGAACCTGCTCCAGTGCAGTCACAAATTCTTGCTGTCGATCATTATTCAAACGCGCTTCAAACGACAACAGGATTTCAGAACGAGTGCTGTTGCGAACTGCCATAATGAATGGAAATTGAAATTTCTCGTTGTAGGCAGAATTTAATTGATGAAACTTGTCAAACTCTTCTGATGAGCAAAGATCAAGTCTGGCGCGGGACTGCTCAACGGTAGACTCTGCTGTAAGTGCGCCTTCAGTGGCAGCCTTGCCAGCCAACTCCGGATGAGCTCGAAGCAATACCAGCTTGCGATCATCCGACGCATCATCGACAGTTGTTCGAAGCTTATTGGCCAGCACCGTGAAAGGCATATTGGACTCTGTATCTATGTCCGACCAAACTCGCTCAGCTACCCATGGCGAGTGCTCATAAAGACCACCAAACTGCGCCACAAAACTGTGGCGGTTAAATTTTTTAAGATTTAGGGTTTTATCTAAATGCATAGCTGATGTGCCGGCTTTTTCCTTTGATATGCATCTACGCGATACATATTGAGGGCCATGGTATTGCAGGCGATTGTACGCTGTATTCAGCCACATTTCAGCGCATCTGTCTTCCAGAGTCTAACTTCCAGTTTATCTTCAAGCGTCAACGACTATACAGTCCACGGCGCGGGCGCTTTCGCATCAATGCCAAGTTTATCGATGGCCTCAGTTAACACGTTTTGCTCAAGCGATCCAGCGCGAACCAGGGAATCAATGGCAGCCAGTACTATGTGCTGACGATCTACTTCAAAAAAACGACGCAACGACTTCCGGTTAGCCGATCGACCGAAACCATCAGTGCCTAATACGGTCATGCGCGCGTCTATATAGGGGGAAATTTGTTGCGGAAACGCACGCACGTAGTCACTTGCCGCAATAACTGGTTTATCCCCAACCAGCAACTTTTCAACATGACTTAATCGCGGTGTTTCACTCGGACTTAGTCGGTTTGCTCGCTCAACCTCCGCGGCCTCACGCGCCAACTCAGTAAAGCTCGTAGCACTGTAAACGTCACTGCTAATACCATACTCGTTAAGCAATAGCTCTGCAGCTGCTATCACTTCCATCAGGATGGTGCCGGAACCAAGCAATCGCACATGCCGTTCTGTTTCATCGCCGTTCTTTTCCAAATGATACATGCCTTTAACAACATGCTCTCGAGCGCCGTCTGGCAATGAAGGTTGAGCGTAGTTTTCATTCATCACTGTGATGTAGAAAAATTCATCCTGTTTTTCATCAAGCATACGTTCCATCCCGTACTCCATGATGACCGCCAGTTCGCAGGCAAATGCAGGATCGAATGCACGGCAATTTGGTACCGCAGCAGCACTCATGTGGCTTGCACCATCCTGGTGTTGCAAACCTTCTCCGGACAGCGTTGTTCTACCCGCTGTAGCACCTAGCAGAAAGCCTCGCGCGCGTTGGTCTGCTGCCGCCCAAATCAGATCACCTACGCGTTGAAAACCGAACATGGAGTAGTAAATGTATACGGGTAATAACTCCGTGCCGTGCGCGGAATAAGCTGTGGCTGCAGCAGTCCACGAGCTAATCGCCCCGGCTTCTGTGATGCCTTCTTCAAGCAATTGGCCATCTTTACTTTCCTTGTAAAAAAGCATTGTGCTGGCATCTTCAGGTTCGTACAACTGACCTTCTGGTGCATAAATACCGATTTGACGGAACAGGTTATCCATGCCAAAAGTTCGTGCTTCGTCAGCGACGATAGGTACAATTCGGGGACCGAATGACTTATCTCTAAGCAAACCGCTCAGCAATCGCACCGCAGCCATTGTGGTGGACATCTCTTTACCATCCGCCTCTAACGCAAAGCCGGCATAGCTTTCCAGTGACGGGCGCTTTGGGATAGGTGTAGATGCTTGCAGTTGACGCTTTGGCAGATAGCCACCGAGCCTGGTTCGCCGCTCCTTTAAGTAGGATACTTCGATACTGTTATCTGAAGGTTTATAAAACTCCAGTGCCTCCACTTGGTTATCTGTCAGCGGTAAATCAAACCTGTCTCTAAACTCAATTAACGCACCCACATCAAGCTTTTTCGCCTGATGCGCTGTCATACGGCTTTCACCAGCACCGCCCATCCCATAACCCTTTTTGGTTTTGGTCAATATGACTGTGGGCTGCCCCTTATGTTCCTGGGCAGCGGCAAATGCGGCATACAGTTTTTTGTAGTCGTGGCCACCACGTTTGAGTGAATGGATCTCTGTATCCGACATATGGCTGACTAATGCCGCGGATTCAGGATCGGCATCAAAGAATTTACTTCGATTGTAGTCGCCATCTTTCGAACCCAGGTTCTGATACTGACCATCAACAGTCTCTGCAAAGCGACGCAACAGAACATTGTTTGTATCGCGCGCAAAAAGCTCATCCCACTCAGATCCCCACAACACTTTAATAACGTTCCAGCCTGCGCCAATAAAAAGAGATTCAAGCTCCTGGATTATCTGACCATTGCCACGCACAGGGCCATCAAGCCGTTGCAGGTTGCAATTGACGATAAACGTAAGATTATCCAGATTCTCTCTGGCGGCCAGTGTCAGCCCGGCAACAGACTCTGGTTCATCCATTTCACCATCGCCAAACACGCCCCAGACGTGTCGTCGATCAGTTTCAGCTAGTTCACGCGCCTGCAGGTAGCGCATAAAGCGAGCTTGATAAACCGCAGACAACGGGCCTATACCCATAGAGCCGGTTGGCAACTGCCAATACTCCTTCATAAGCCAGGGATGTGGATACGAACACAGACCCTCGCCTGTTGCCTCCTGACGATAACCGGCAATATCGGCTTCTTTTAATCGTCCTTCAAGAAACGAGCGTGCATAGATACCCGGTGCTGAATGTGGCTGGAAATACACCAGATCACCGGCAACACCATTCGACGATGCTTTAAAAAAATGGTTAAAGCCAACTTCAAATATTTCTGCAGCAGATGCAAATGACGCTATATGTCCACCCAATTCACCATAGGCCTTGTTGGCACGCTCAACCATAGCGAGCGCGTTCCAGCGGATCATAGTATTGATGCGCTGTTCAATTTCTATATCACCAGGATAAGGCGGCTGTTGGGAGACGGGAATCGTATTTCGATAGGCGGAGTACGGCAGGCCAACGGTGGTCGCACCAAGCAAGCGCGCGCGCTCCTGAAGCTCGGCGAGGATAAATCTCGCCCTTTCAGGCCCTTGAATTGACGCAACCGAATCAAGTGCTTCAATCCACTCTGAAGTCTCTTCCGGATCTGCGTCGGCGCCGTTTGTGGCGGTGCTGTTCATGCTGTTCACCGATTAGCTTGCTCTACCTGAAATAAGCAAATGATAGCCCTGCCGTTCGAGTGTTTTTCTATAGTTATCTCTTATTCATCGCAATATATTGAAACTATTCACTAATCTATTTTAAAATAATAGCAGAATATACTAATACGCTAATTATGAGCAAAACACTGGATAAAATTGACCATAAAATTCTGCAGGAGCTGCAGCGTGATGCACGACTGACTCATCTCGAACTAAGCGAAAGGGTTGGGCTTTCAGCGACACCCTGTACCCGGCGTGTACGCAACCTGGAGGCCGCGGGAATAATTTCTGGCTACTCTGCCAACATCGATGAAACAAAACTCGGGTTTGGCTTTACTGTGTTCGTATCAGTACAACTTGATCGCCAGATCGATGATCGTCTGATTAACTTTGAAAACGCAGTAGATTTATTGCCTGAGGTCATAGACTGCTGGCTAATGACTGGCAATAGAGATTACCTGTTGCGAGTAGCAGCAGCGGATTTATTGGAATTCGAACGTTTTTTAACCGGCCGATTGACCAAGATCGAAGGGGTTGCTTCAATTGAATCATCCATTCCAATACGGCGCGTTAAAGGGCGTATGGCTCGTATTAGTTAGTTGCTCACCGTGATATGACTTTTTAGATCTTAGTGGATGTATTTTCTATATGGGCGCTGTTAGCAAATTTCATACACTCCGAAATCGACTCAACAGAACCGACAGTTGTAGCATCTCGTAAACTCGCAGCAGCGCAGGCATGACCCAATTCCAGTGAAGCGTCATGCGACCAACCCTCATGTATGCCGTACAGCATTCCTGCAGCGAACGCGTCACCCGCACCTACAGCACTTTTAATCCATGATGGATGCACATTAAAGCTGGGCCTTAAGATGACCTCACCTTTATTTGTAACTGCTATCGCTGCCTGCGGATAATGCACCACAACAAGCGTTAAAGTGCCTTTATCAAAAAGTGAGTTCGCGGCAAGAACACAACGTTCAGAATTAACAACTCCATTTTCATCAGTGACCGCCTTACCAGACAGGGCACTCAGCTCATACTCGTTAATGATCAGGCTATCCAGATACGGTAAGCACGGTAATGCCAAGGCCTGAATTTGCTCTTCCGCAATTGACACGAGTTCAAGGTTGGTAGCAATACCTTTTGCTTTGGCAGCTTCAAGAACGGCTACCCATCCGTTTTCGTA
>CAYPDN010000043.1:0-2663 GCA_964409445.1 uncultured Granulosicoccaceae bacterium | reverse complement strand
TGTCGTTTTCGTTATCCTGCCACTGGGAGTCCATGTTTTTATGTACACCCAGCAATCCCAGGTGCAATATTTTTCCGTGAGTAATGTCAAAATCGAAATGTGCAGGCGAGAGTAAATCGCTGGTGCCGGTATAGTGAAAAAACGTGCGCTTTCCGGTGTTGTTATCACTCATCACATCGGTAAAGGAAGTTCTGTCACTGTCAGTTTGATGTAGCTGAGCCACGTTCACACCGGCTTCTTTTGCTTTGGCTATAAGAAAATCACCATCTGTGTCGGAACCAAGTAAGCCGATCGCATCTACTGGTATAGTTGAATCGAGTCTGCGAATATCAACCGCCAGATTATGTCCTGACCCGCCACCCTGCATATCTGTTGCGATAATTTTGGCCAGATGCTCTTCCTGCGGCCAGGTATCTACCACTTTTATTCGATCATGTGCCCAGGTGCCGGCACTGATTATTCCGCGACGTTTTGTCGTCATATGCCGTACTTCTCTAATCTCTCATCAGTACAGAATCAGTTATCTGACTGTCTGTTTTGAGTGCGCGCCGGGGCCTTATTCCCGCAGCGGACAGATGATCGTGATACGCAACTACAGCTTGCTCTGCGGTAAGCTTTTCCTCTATCACTGATCTGAGTAGTCTTACTAATTCTACCGGGGATTCAGACAGATTAATTTTCCGCCCAAACAGTGCAACTCTGGCGCCTGCCTGTTCCGCCTGCTTAGCCAGTTCAAAAGTATCTCGCGTAGTCCCTGCTGAACCTCCAAGTATGCCAACAACCAGATTGGCGGGATCGTAAGCACAAAGATCTGACATAGCGCGCTGTCCGTTAAACTGCATTTTTAAAAACAACGGGGCATCTTTTTGTGTCACACCTGCCAGCGTTTTTAATATCATGTCGTTAATGTAGTCCCCGAGTGATGCATCCTTTAATCCAATATCGAACGCCGGATTAAAGACTTCAAGAAAGTGCTGCATACCCGCCTCACGCGCTGCCAGTCTGAATAATTTGTATTGCTCCAGCGTATGGTGATCCGCTTGCAGATTATTGCTGAAAGTCACCGAATACAAACCAAGCTGACACAATGCACGCACTGCCTCCAGATCAACAGTGGCAAATGGTACGGAAGGACTATCGCGATAGGACGATCCTCTGGCAGACCAGATGTCAGTCGTATCATTAAGCCTGACAGCGGGTGTGACATTGGAGTCAGTGAATAGCTTCTCGGCGTGGAGTGTTTCAGCTGAGGATGCGGACATCAGCAAAATATCAATAAGATCACTCTCAGCCATGGCTGTCATTGCAGCCAGATAATCTGCGCGCGATTTATACTCAACATCAGCTCCGTCCTTTTCCGATGACAGAGCCGGGCCATCCGAAGCCAGGAGCGGCCCATCTGAAGCCAGGACCGGACCATCTGAAGCCAGGACCGGTCCGGGCGCCGCAATACCAAATGCCATATCCCCATCTTTGGCATCTGCAATGATAAAACTCGATGGTTGATAATGACCACTTTTGATTTTATCGAGCTTTGTTGTCAGTTGCGTGGCTATCATCGAAAGTTTTCACTTGTGTTTGTCGTCGGCAAATACCTGCCAACAGATGCTGAAGGTAATTACCGTTACACTATAGAGTTTCTATCAACGGTTTAATATCTATTCTCCCTGCACTACACCCTGGCTCTGTGAGTATGAAATAGGCGGATACTTTGCCGGGTTGCTATCGTCACAACAACTCGGGATACAACTCATTACATAGTTCGGATTTGCATTGAAGAAAAAAGGAATGGAATACCGCGAGGCGCTGCCTGTGTTGTTATTGGCAAAATGTCGGGTACTGAGAAACCGATCATTGGTCCATTGCTTTAACAGCTCACCGGTATTGACGACAAATGCATTTTTAACTACCGGCGCTTTTACCCAGACACCCCGACGCTCGCTAAATACAGTAAGACCAGGCTGATCCTGCGCAAGAATCGTAAAGAAAGAAGTATCCACATGTGGTGCTATGCCGAATGCGTTGTCTGCGTCCTGCACAACAGGCGGGTAGTGAGTCATTCTTAATCTATACAACGGATCTGTAAAAGCATCCTGAAAGAAGTCCGCAGGCATGTCGAGAGCACGCGCGTATACAGGCAACAAGCGCTTGCCCAACTGCACCATTTGCGCTGCATAATGTTCAACGCATTGACGATATCCCGGAAGAGACTTTTCATCTGGCCATTGATTGTCATCCAGCGTCAATTGATCATCGCATTTAACAATAAATGCCTCATTGACGTTACCAGTTTCACGTGCCGGCAACTTTCGATTCTTCAACGGCAAATAACCCATGCCTCCAACCGGCCAGCCCGGTCGATCCATCAGGATTTTATTCTTATCATCCAGTGGCAGCGCATGAAACTGACGCACATGATCGAAAGTTGTATCCAGATCTTCAGCGGCAATCTGATGTCCGATAATTGAGATAAATCCGGTTTCTTCACAAGCCACTCTCAGTTGCTGCGCAACCTCATCAAGCGCTGCATCCGAACCACTGGTGAAATAGTCATGCAGATCGATTAACGGGATATCATCTGCGCGCGCCTCCTCAGCTTGCGAAGTGTCCCATTGCTCAGACTCACTGCGAAGCTCGCGTTCTTTGGCTTGTGCATCGAAAGA